>NZ_JBQJIK010000038.1:0-75972 GCF_052078665.1 Inquilinus sp. CA228
GGCCGATGAAGCCGATTGGCCCGACCAGTGCGGCGACCGAGGCGCTCAGCAGCACTCCCACCGCGATCGCGGCGAGGCGCGCCGCCGCCGGCGACAGGCCGAGGCCGCGGGCGCCGTCCTCGTCGAGGTCGAGCAGCGTCAGCGGCCGCAGCATCAGCGCGCCGGCCAGCGCGGCCAGGGCCAGGCGCGGCGCCAGGGCCAGCACCACGTCCCAGTTGTTCTGGTTCAGCGATCCGCCCTGCTGGACGAACAGGTCGGTCAGGGCCTGGTGGTTGAACAGCACCAGCATCTTGCTGCCGGCGTCGAGATAGAAGGTGACGACCAGCCCGGCCAGGATCACGGCGATCGGCGCCAGCCTGTGGCGCCAGCTCAGCAGCAGGACCAGGGCCATCGCCGCGGCGCTGCCGAGCAGGGCCACGGCCTCCTGCCCGATATCGAGCAGCGTCGGCGCCGACAGGGTGGTGGCGATCAGCGCCAGCCGGGCGCCGGCGAAGACGCCCAGCGTCCCCGGCTCGGCCAGCGGGTTGCGCAGCGCCTGCTGGAACAGCACGCCGGCGAGGCCCAGCGCGGCGCCGCCGAGCAGCCCCACGGCCAGGCGTGGCAGCAGGCTGTACTGCGCCAGCATCTGACGCATGTCGGCCGGGTCGGGGGCGGTCAAGGCCTGCTGCCACTCCGCCGCCGGCAGCAGCGCCCGCAGATGGTGCAGGAACAGGGCCAGGGCCGCGGCGATCAGCAGCGTCGCCAGCAGGGCCGGGCGGCCGGCCACCGTCGGCCGGGGCAGGGCGAGATCAGCCATTCGCGGTGCCGTGCGCCGGCAGCACCCGGGCGAGCTGCTGGGCGAAGCGGGTGGCGGAGAACACGCCGCCATTCGGATAGATCACCGGCATCTCGATCACCCGGCCCTGGCGCACCGCCGGCAGCGCAGCCCAGAGCGGGCTGGCGGCGAGCTGCCGCAGCGCGCGCTCGGTCTCGGCGCCGCGGTCGAAATGGATCAGCCGGGCCTCGGCATTGCCGGCCAGCTGCTCGATGCCGATCGAGACGGTGCCCCAGACATTGGTCCGCCCGGTCCAGGCATTGCGCAGGCCGAGGCGGGACAGGACGTCGCCGATCATGCCGTTGCCGCCGAAGATCGCGGCGTGGCGCCCGTCCTCGTTGAAGCGGACGACATAGACCGGCCGGTCAGTCCAGGGCTCCAGGACCCGGCGCGCCTCGGCCAGGGCGGCGTCGGCGCGGTCGGTCCAGGCCCGGGCTTCGGCATCGCGGCCGGTCAGCGCCGCCGCCCGCATCAGCAGGTCCCGGGCATGGTCCAGCGCCGGCTTCTGGGTGGAGAAGGTCGGCAGCCAGGCGACCGGGGCGACGCGTTCGAGGTTATTCTGGCCGACCTCGGCCCAGGACGGGGCCAGGATCAGGTCGGGCCGGAGATATTGCAGCAGCTCGAGGTTGGGCTCCTGCAGCGGGCCCAGATCCGGCACGCCGTCCGGCAGCGCCGGCTCGGCCACCAGCCGCTGATAGAGCGGGATGTTGCCGACCGCGACGGGCGTGACGCCGAGCGTCAGCAGCGTCTCGGTCAGCAGCAGGTCGAGACACGCGACCCGGCGCGCCGGTCCGGCAGGGCCGGGATCCTGCGCGCGCGTCCGGACCGGGCCGGCGAGGGCCAGCCCGGTCCCGGCCAGGAGCGCGCGCCGGTTCAGCATCAGCAGCTCACCAGCGGTAGCCCAGAGTGGCCGACACGGTGAGGGGCTCACCGTAGCGGCAGCCGCTGATGTCGGTGCAGGTCATGTACTCCTTGTCGAACAGGTTCTTGGCATTGACCTGCAGCGTGGTCCCCGCCAGGCGCTCGTCGATCGCGCCGAAATCATAGGCGATCATGGCGTCGACCAGCACCCGGCCGGGCACGTCTTCGTCAATCTTGTCGCCGTCGGCATCGAACCCCGGAAGGTTGGTCGAGCTCAGATACTGCAGCCCGGCGCCGATCGTCAGGCCCTTGATGCCGAGATCGTCCAGTTTGTAATCGGCCCACACGGCGATGTTGTGGTACGGCACCAGGGCGAGACGCTCGTCCTTCAGGTCACCCTTCTCGTTGCGGGCGTCGGTGTAGGAATAGGCGGCGACGAGGTTGAGCGCGCCGATGCTGGCCCGCGCCTCCAGCTCGATGCCTTGCGAGCGCACCTCGCCCGTCTGAATCGAATAGGTTCCGGTGGGGTCGCTCGGGTCGGCGGTCAGAACGTGGTTCTGGTCGATCCGGAAAATGGCGCCACTGACCGTGAAGTTCTCGCCGGGCGGCTGGTAGCGCAAGCCGACCTCGTACTGGTCGGCCTTGGTCGGCTCGAACTGCGTCCCGTCCTGGCTGACGCCGGCATTCAGCGCGGTGGGCTGGAAGGACTGGCTGAAGCTGGCATAGGGCGCAATACCGTTGTCGAACAGGTAGAGCAGCCCGACGCGGCCGGTGAAGGCGCTGTCCGAGCGGTTCTGCTTCCGGTCGATGCCCAGGAAGTCGAGCGTCGCCTGATTGCGATAGCTGGTGTTGTAGGCGTCGGCCCAATCGTAGCGGCCGCCCAGCACCAGGATCAGCTTGTCGTAGATCTTCATCTGATCCTGGACATAGACGCCGACCTGCGACCCGGAGTTCTTGAAGCCCGTGTTGTTGCTGTTGACGGTGACGTTCGCGTCGTAGACCGGGTCGTAGATATCGCCGAGCGGGGCGACCGAGCCGCCGAGACGATCGGTATCGTAGCTGACGCCATAGGTGTCGATGCCGGCCAGGAGCGTGTGCTGGACCGGCCCGGTCTCGACCTTGGCTTCCAGCGAGGTGTCGGTGGTGAAGCCGGTGGAGGTTTCGTTGCGATTGACCACGCCCCGGGTCAGGGAATTGTCGTCCCTGAGCGTCCCGTAGCTCAGATAGTTCCAGGCCACGTCGGCGTGGTAATAGCGCAGGGAGTTGCGCAGGGTCAGGCTGTCGTTGAACTTGTGCTCGAACTGGTAGCCGAGCGTGTAGCTTTCGCTGTAGTAGCGGTCATAGCCCTGCTGGCCGATGAACAGATCGCGCGGAACCCGGCCGTTGCGCAGATCATCATAGGGCATCGGCGGGGCGAAGCGGGTGTAGATCTGCTGATAGTCGCTCAGGAAGGTGATCGTGGTCGCGTCCGAGGGCCGCAGGGTGAAGGCCGGGGCGATGTACAGCTTGTCGTCCGGCACATGGTCGACCCAGTTGCCGGAATCGCGCCACAGCCCGGTCAGCCGGTAGGACAGCATGCCGTTGTCGTCGATCGGGCCGCCGGTGTCGCCCGAGAACTGGGTTCGGCCATAGGTGCCGTATTCGGCGTTCATCTCATGGAACGTCGTGTCGGTCGGCCGCTTGCTGATGGCGTTAACCACACCGCCCGGGCTGAGCTGGCCGTAGAGCACGGAGGAGGGGCCGCGCAGCACCTCGACGCGTTCGAGGCCATAGGGCTCCTGGTTGCCGTCATAGACATTGGACTGCAGCCGCAGACCGTCGCGCAGCATGCCGGATCCGCCGGCCGCCACGTTGAAGCCGCGGATCATGAAGTCGTCGTTCAGCCGGCTGTAGGCACCGGACTGGAAGGTGATGCCCGGGGTGTAGGTCAGCGCCTGCGACAGAGTCTCGGCGTTCGTGGCCGTGATCTGGTCCTTGGTCACCACCGAGACCGACTGCGGCGTCTCGATCAGCGGTGTGGCGGTCTTGGTGGCGCTGAGGCTGGTGTTGGCCACGAAGCCCTGCACCGGGCCGGTCGGGTTCTCACCCTGGCCGGTGACGACGATCGGGGGCAGGGCGCCGCCATCCTGGCTCTGCTGGGCCGGAGGCTGAGTTTGCGTCTGCGCCTGCGCGAACGTCACGACCGATCCGCCGGCGGCGACGAGAATGGTTGTCGTTAGCAACATCCGCACGCGATCGCGCGCGCCGTATCCAGCACCCATGCCACCCCATCCTTCTTATTCGGAACCGCGGGCACCGGCGGCCTGCGCCGACCCGTCTTCGAATGCCGGGTGCTCATTATCAAGAATAATAATGACTCGCAATCTCATTTCATGAAGATTTTCATCGAACTCGACGGATCGGCCGCGCCCGCGCCGGCCATCAGGCCTTGCTGAGGCGGTCGAGGATGGTCTGGGCCTGGTCCAGGTGGCGCTTGGTGATCGGCACCAGCTGGGTCGCGATCGCCTTCAGCGCCGGGTTGGCGCCGAAGCTGCCGTAGTCCTGCTGCAGCTTCAGCGCCGCGGTGTGGGCCTCCACCTGGGTCCGCATGTACAGCCGGTCGAAATCCTGCTCGGTGGCGTTGGCCAGGTCCTGCAGCAGCCGGTCGTGCCGGGCGTCCACGCCGGTCGGCAGGGCCGTCGCGAGGGTCTGCCCCTTCGCCGCCTCCGCCAGCTGCTCGCCGGCCTTGCTGTGGTCGTCGATCATCATCCGGGCGAAGCTGCGGACCTCGTCGGAGGACGCCTTCTGCAGCGCCGCCTGGGCGGCCGAGACCTCGAACAGGTCGCTGATCGCGGTCTGCTCGACATAGCCGGCGGCGTCGGTCTGCGCCGGCTGCGCGGCGGCGCTCTGCGCCGATGCGCTCGGGACGGTCGCGAGGCAGGTCAAGGCGGCGAAGGCCGCAACCGCCAGGAGGCGTCTCATGGTCGGCTCCATGCTGGAGGCAGCTTGCCTGGTCAACGAGAGGGTCGGATCGCGGGTTCCGACGCCATCGGCACCGGGTCGACGCGGATCTCGGCGATCAGCGGCAGATGGTCCGAGGCGTGCCGGCCCTCCGGGTCGATCCAGCTGCGCTGCAGGGCGTGGCGCGGCCGGCAATACACCCGGTCCAGCGTCAGCACGGGGCAGCGGGCCGGATAGGTGCGCTGCGGCGTCCGGCCGGGCAGCACCTCGGCCAGTGACCGCCGGACGGCGCCGTTCCAGGTCCAGTCGTTGAAATCGCCGAGCATCACCGAGGTCCGCGCCACGCTGTCGGCGATCCGCGCCAGCATCGCCGCCTGGCGCCGCCGCTCGGCGAAGGCGAGGCCGAGATGGACCGCGGCGAGGTGGAACGGCCCGCCCGGGGCCGAGACCATGGCCTCGATGGCGCAGCGCGGCTCCCGGGGGGTGTGGGTCAGGTCGTGCAGCTGGATGGCGGACAGGGGCCAGCGGCTGATCAGCAGGTGTCCGTAATGCCCGTCCGGCGCGACGATGGTCCGTGCCGCGGCGGTGTGGTTGCCGAGCGCCGCGGCCAGCCGGGCGAAGGGCGAGTCCGGGCCGGTGCCGCGACCGCGCGAATCCACCTCCTGCAGGGCGACGATGTCGGGGGCGTGGCGCTGCACCAGGGCGATCACCCGGTCCAGGTCGTAGCGGCCGTCCGGGCCGAGGCCGGCATGGATGTTCCAGGTCAGCAGGCGAAGCGGCGCGTCCGTCACGACTTGGATCGCCGCCTCCGGCTGACCAGCGCCTGCAGCCCGATCGACAGCGCGATCCAGGCGGCGATGACCGCGAGCAGGATGCTGATCTGCGCCAGCGACGGGTCGCGCAGGATCGACAGCAGGCGGTCGCCCAGCGTCGACAGCACCAGCAGCCCCGGCGCCAGCCCGATCGCCGTGCCCAGGGTGAAGTCCAGGATCGGGATCCGCGCGGCGCCCGCGACCAGGTTGACGAGGGTGAAGGGGGCGATCGGGACCAGCCGGATGGTGGCCACGGCGACGACGCCGCGGCGGGCGATGCCGTCCCGGATCCGGTGCAGCCGCGGCCCCATCACGGCGCGCAAGGCATTCTCGCCGGCCAGCAGGCCGACCAGATAGCCGGCGAGGGCGCTGGCCATCGCGCCGGCCCCGGCATAGGCCAGCCCCGGCCAGGCGCCGTATGCGGCGGCGGTGGCGGCGATCAGCACCGTCACCGGGAACATCACCATGCCGCCCAGCACGAAGGCGGCGACGACCAGCGGCAAGGCCCAGCCGGTGCCGGCCAGGCCGTGCAGCGACTGCTGCAGCCGATCCGGCTGGGCCCAGCCGGCGAGGTCGGTGGTGCCCCAGGCCAGCGCCAGCAGCAGCGCCGCGACGACGATCGGGACGATGCGCAGCAGGCCGCGCCAGCGCACCTTGACCGAGGCCAGGGCGCGGTCGATCAGGCCGGTCGCCGGCAGCGGAGTGTTGGGGTCGGCCACCGCCGCGATGGTCCAGCCCCGCTCCTCATCGGCCGCCCGGCCGTCGTCGATCGGCACCAGACGGCGCTCTCCGACTCCTATCGTGTCGAGGGCGGCGAGCAGCGACCCAGCCGCGCGGATCCGCCGCTCCATCTCCGTTGGCTCGACCCCGCAATGCTCGCCGAGCAGGCGGGCGCGCACCGCCCGGATGGCTTGGCGCTCCGCCGCGGTCATGGCTTCGATGGTCAGGTCGCATTCGCTGTCGACGGCCATCGACCGGTTGCACAGGTTGGCCGAGCCGACCCGCAGCAGCCGGTCGTCGACGATCATCAGCTTGGAATGGACCATGACATCGGCGGTCGCACCGTTGTGGCCGGCCTGGGGATGCAGCAGCCGGACGCGGTCGGCGACGCCGGCGGCGCGCAGGATCTCCAGGAAGCGGATGCGGCCCGCAGCCATGGCGCGGTGCTCGACCCAGCTGTGATGGATCCGCGGCGCCGTGAGCACCGCCTGCAGCGTCGGCACCTCCCGCATCCTGCGGGCCAGGCGTTCGGCGATGCGGGCGCAGGTCAGGAACTGGTTCTCGATGTAGATCGCCTCCTGCGCCGCGTCGATCATGTCCTCGAACAGCGCCTCGATCTCGCGCACCTCGCCTTCGCCGGGATAGAGCGGCAGGGTGCGCGAGATGCCGACGGCGACATCGCTGAAATCGGCCTCGACCCCCTCGGGCCAGGGGATGGACCCCGCGGCGATGGCGGGCAGCGCCTCATAGCTGGCGCGCTCCCAGCGCCAGCGGGCGAGTTCGGCCAGGGCCCGCGCGGCGGGACCGTCGACCGCCATCTGCACGTCGTGGAAGGGCGGGTAGGGGACTCCGGCCGGGTCGACCCGGCCGGGCGCCGCCGGCCGGTGCTCGGCCGTGTCCCAGCGCCGGATGGTCAGATCCAACCCACCGACGAAGGCGACCGCGTCGTCGATCACCACGATCTTCTGGTGGTGCGAGGAGCCGACCGGGATCTCGTCGTCCAGGCACAGCTCGATCTGCGGCGGCGTGCTCCATTGCAGGGTGAGAAGCGGCAGCGGCTCCCGCTCCAGCGTATAGAACAGCGAGTAGTTCCACAGCAGCAGCTTGACCGACAGGTCCGGCCTTTCGCGGACGAGGGCGCAGAGGAAGTCACCCAGCGTCGCCGGCAGCCCGTCCGCCGGCTCGCTCTCCGGCCCGACCAGCGGCGTGCGGCTGTCGATGTCCCAGCCGATTACCAGGATGCGGTGCCTCGCCTGCCGCATCGCCGAACGCAGCGCCCCGAAATAGGCGGCGCCGTCGACCAGCACCGCGGCGCGGTGGGCGTGCTCGATCCGCCAGACGTTCCGCCGCGGCCGCAGCACGGATGTCTCGGTCGGGCATTCCTCGTCGATCGCGGCACTGACCCTCACGGCATCCCTCGCTTGGTGTCCTGTCCAGTCAACGCGCGAAGGCGGGAAAATGTCGCCGCCGGCGGGCTTGCCGCGGAAACGGCGGGCGGTTACGAGAAGCGGCATCGTCGCCCGGAGAAGAACCGCCATGAGCCTGCTGACCGACGGTGCCGCTGCCACCTGGGGCATCGCCGCGCTGGCGACCGGCGGGGTGATCCTGCGGCCCTGGCGCCTGCCCGAGGCGATCTGGGCGGTGATCGGCGCCGTGGCGCTGGTCGGGTTCGGCCTGCTGCCCGGCACCGACGCCCTGGCGGCGATCGCCAAGGGCGCCGACGTCTACCTGTTCCTGATCGGCATGATGCTGCTGGCCGAGTTGGCGCGGACCGAGGGGCTGTTCGACTGGGCGGCGGCGATCGCGGCACGCAAGGCCCGCGGATCGGCCAGCCGGCTGTTCGGCCTGACCTATGTCGTCGGCATCATCGTCACGGTGTTCCTGTCGAACGACGCCACCGCCGTGGTGCTGACGCCCGCGGTCTATGCCGTTGCCCGGGCGACGGGGGCGGCGCCGTTGCCCTACCTGCTGATCTGCGCCTTCATCGCCAACGCCGCCAGCTTCGTGCTGCCGATCTCCAACCCGGCCAATCTGGTGGTGTTTGGCAGCCAGATGCCGCCGCTGCTGACCTGGCTGTCCTGGTTCGCCCTGCCGTCGGTGCTGGCGATCGGCGCCACCTTCGTCGCCCTCCGGCTGACCCAGGCCAAGGCGCTGCGCGCGCCGATCGCGACCGAGGTGACGGTGCCGGCCCTGCCGCCCGGCGGCCACATGGCGGCCTGGGGCCTCGGCGTCACCGCCGTGGTGCTGCTGCTGGCCTCGGGTTTCGGACTCGATCTCGGCCTGCCGACGGCGCTGGCCGGCCTCGCCACCACTGCGGCGGTGCTGCTGCATCGCCGGGCCGCGCCCTGGGGGCTGCTGCGCCGCATCTCCTGGGAGGTGCTGCCGCTGGTCGCCGGCCTGTTCGTGCTGGTCGAGGGGCTGGACCGCACCGGCGTGGTCCACGTCCTCGCCGTCGCCCTGCAGGACGCCGCGGCCCGCTCGGTCGACGGCGCCGCCTGGGGCACCGGCGCGATCGTGGCGGTCGCGACCAACCTGATGAACAACCTGCCGGCCGGGCTGATCGTGCAGTCGACGCTCGGCCAAGCGTCGATGCCGCCGCAGATCGCCGGTGCCGCGCTGATCGCCATCGATCTCGGCCCAAACCTGTCGGTCACCGGCTCGCTCGCCACCATCCTCTGGCTCGTCGCCCTGCGCCGCGAGGGGATCGAGGTCGGCGCCCTCCAGTTCCTCCGCCTCGGCCTCGTGGTGATGCCGCCGGCACTGCTGCTGGCGCTGGTCGGCTTCCTGCTGCCCTGGTGAGCGGGGGCACGGCCTAAGCCGTGCGCACCCAGACCAGCATCTCGCCCGGATCGCGGTTGTCCCAGGCGTAGTAGGGCACAGCCCTGATCCGCACCGGCCGCTCCGCCGGCGGCGCGGTGCGGTACAGCGCGTCGCCCCAATCCGCCGCCGACCCGGCCCGGGCCTCGCCCTCCAGCGTCACCACCCCGCCCAGCAGGCTGGGCTCCTCGCGCGCGGTCAGCGCCGCATCCGCCGGCAGCACCACGCTGTTCAGCGGCACGCCGTGGTCGACGCCCTCCAGGCAATAGACCAGGGGGCCGCGCCGGATCGCGGCCCGGCCGGCATCGTGGCGGATCTCGGGATGGGCGTGGATCCGCTCGATCGCCAGCTCCAGGTCCAGCCGCATCGTGTCGCCGGCCGCCCAGCGCCGGGTGATCGCGGCATAGCCGTTGTGGATGACGGCGGCCAGGTCCTGCGGCTCGCCGTTCACCGACAGGCTGGCCTTCCGGCACCAGCCGGGAATGCGCAGATGCAGGGTGAAGCTGGCCGGCGCCTCCGGCTCGACCGTCAGGGCAATGGCGCCGTCCCAGGGATAGCGCGTCGCCTGCGTCAGCCGGACCTTGCCGCCGGCGACGTCCAGCGTGGCGGTGCTGTCGCCGTAGAGATGGACGGCGATCCCATCGTCCGACTGGCCGTACATGTAGCTGCCGATCGAGGCGGTCAGTCGGGCGATGTTGGGCGGGCAGCAGGGGCAGCGGTGCCAGGTCCAGCGATGGTGGCCGCCGCGACTCTCCAGCGGGTTCTCGTAGAAGAAGGTGGCGCCGTCCAGCGACAGGCCCGAGGAGGCGCCGTTGTACAGCGCCAGCTCCATCATGTCGGCGTAGCGGGCGTCGGGGCCGAGGCCCAGCATCCGGCCGGCCCAGAACACCAGCCCAACGGCGGCGCAGGTCTCGGCATAGGCGCGCAAGTTCGGCAGGTCGTAATCGGTGGTGAAGCCCTCATTGTCGGCGGAGGGGCCGAGGCCGCCGGTGACGTAGAGGCGCTTGCTCGTCAGGTCGCGCCACAGCCGCTCCAGCGCCAGGCGCAGGCCGTCGTCGCCATACTCCATCGCGATGTCGGCCATGCCGCTGTACAGGTACATGGCGCGGACGGCGTGGCCGACGACCTTGTCCTGCTCCCGCACCGGCAAATGCGACTGGTTGTACTCGTAGGTGCCGAAGACGCAGTCCTTCGGGTCGCGGCCCTGCTCGCGCGCCTCGGCATCGTAGAAATGCGGCTGCCGGCCGCGCTCGTCGATGAAGTACCGGGCCAGGTCCATGTATCTCTGCTGTCCGGTGACGCGGGCCAGCTTGACCAGCGCCAGCTCGATCTCCTCATGGCCGCAATAGCCGGGCTTCTGGCCGGCGCCGATGCCCAGCACCGTGGCGACGTGGTCCATGAAGCGGCACATGATGTCCAGCAGCTGGCGCTTGCCGGTGGCCTGGAAGTAGGCGACGGCGCCCTCGATCAGGTGGCCGGCGCAGTACAGCTCGTGGCAGTCGCGCAGATTGGTCCAGCGCAGCCCTGGCTGGATCCGCTGGTACCAGCTGCTGAGATAGCCGTCGGGCTGCTGCAGCCGGCCGTACAGCTCGATGACGTGGTCGACCTTGCGCTCCAGCTCCGGGTTCGGCGTGCGCTGCAGGCAATAGGCCGCGGTCTCGATCACCTTGCCGAGATCGGAATCCCAGAACATCTGGGCGGTGACCAGCCCGCCATGGAACGGGATCTTCACCCCCAGCGACGGGGCGTCGGGATCGATCTGCTGCAGCATCCCGGCCTCCTCGCAGCGCTGGTACAGCGTGTCGGCGGTCTTGGCGCAGACGGCGTCGATGCGGGCGCCCCAGAAGCCGCGGACCTCGACCTGCGGCACGGCGGGCGGGCGGAAGCGCGCGCGGGGGGCAATATCGGCGGAAGCGAGGTCGGCGGTCATCCGGAACTCCATCGATCGGTCGATCAGGGAATGCTCGCGCCTACTTCACCGCGCCGGCCGTCAGGCCGCGGATGTAGAAGCGCTGCAGGGCGAGGAACAGGATCAGGCAGGGGATCATCATGACGGTGACGCCGGCCTGCACCGCGCCCCAGTTCACGGCGCCGAAGCGGCCGGAGCGGACGGCGGTCATCAAGATCGGCAGGGTGAATTTGTCCTGGTCGGTCAGCAGAATCAGCGCCGCCAGGAACTCGTTCCAGGCGGCCAGGAAGGCGAACAGCGCCACGGTGACGATGCCGGGGAACACCAGCGGCAGCATCACCCGGGCGAGCAGCTGGAGGCTGCCGGCGCCGTCGATCCGCGCCGCCTCCTCGATCTCGCGCGGCACCGCGTCGAAGGCGTTGCGCATCATGAAGATCGAGAAGGGCAGCTGCAGCGTGACGTAGATCAGCACCAGCCCCGCCAGCGTGTTCTGCAGCCCCAGCTTGGTCAGCAGCAGGAACAGCGGCGTCAGGATCGACTGGAACGGGATCATGATCGTGGCGATGACCAGCACGAACAGCATGTTCTTCAGCGGGAAGCGAAAGCGCGAGAAGCCATAGCCGCCGAGCAGGCTGACGATCGAGGTGATGACGGCCGTGGCCAGGGCGACGGTCAGGCTGTTGCCGGCATAGTGGCCGACACCGGCGCCGAAGGCGTCGAGCGCGGCGTAGCTGTCGGTGCTCCAGCCCGCGCTCGGCCAGGGCGGCAGCGGCGGCAGGTTGGCCTCCGACGCCGGCTTGAGGCTGGCCAGCATGGTCCAGGCGATCGGGGCCAGGAACAGCAGCGCCGCGATCAGCGCTGCGGCCTGCAGGAGGAAGCCGGGTGCGGCCCGGCGCAGCGGCACGGCCGTGCTCATGACTCGCCCTCCGGATGGCGCAGCAAGCGCAGTTGGATGACGCTCAGGACCAGCAGGATGCCGAGCAGCACCATCGACAGCGCCGCGCCGTAACCCAGGCGGAACGAGACGAAGGACTGGTTGAAGATCCAGTAGACGGCGGTGACCGTCTGGTTGCGCGGGCCGCCGCCGAGGATGATGTAGAACTGGTCGAAGGCCAGCATCGAGCCGGTGACCGACAGGATCAGCGCCAGCGCGATGGTCCGGCGCATCAGCGGCAGGGTGATGCGGCGGAACCGGGCCCAGGGGCCGGCGCCGTCGATCTTCGCCGCCTCGAGATAGTCGGCCGGGATGCCCTGCAGCCCGGTCATCAGGATCACCATGGTGAAGCCGGCGACCTTCCACACCACCATGGCGATGATCGACCAGAAGGCCGGGTCGAAATCGGCCAGCAGGTTGACCCGGCCGGCGGTCAGCCCCAGTGCCTCTGCCGCCGGGCTGAACAGCCCGGCATCGACGTTCAGCAGCCAGGCCCACAGCAGGCTGGCCGAAGCGAAGCCGACCACCACGGGCAGGGAATAGGCGGTGCGGTAGAAACCGCCGAAGGGCCGCGGCTTCTCCACGAACAGCGCCAGCGGGAAGGCGGCGGCGAAGATCGCGATGGTGACGACGACGGTGTACAGCGCGGTGAAGCGCAGCGCGTTCCAGAACCGGGTGTCGCGGGCGATGGCGAGGTAGTTGTCGAGGCCGATGAAGCGCGACACGCCCATCAGCGGCCAGTTGTGCAGCGACATCCAGGCCGTCATCGCCAGCGGCACCACGAAGAACACCACCACCAGCGCCACCGCCGGCAGGACGAAAAGGAGGCCGGCCCATTGCGCCTTCCGGGCCGGTCGCCGGCGGGCCCTGGTCCTCGGGATCGCGCCGGCGGCCTGTGTCGTCGAGATCATGCCGGTTTCCTAGCGAGTGGAGGCGTGGCTTCGGAGGGGCCTCAATTCCCCGGGGCGCTGTCGATGATGCCCTGCATCGTCTCCTGGGCGTTGGCGAGGGAGCCGTCGACGTCGTCGCCGAAGAACACCTCGTTCACCATCTGCACCCAGGGGCAGTTCATGCTGTTGATGATGTCGTTGAAGACCACGGAATAGGGCGTCCGGCCCTTTTCCATCGCCTCGGCGGCGATCTTGTAGCGGGGGTCGAGGTCCTTCAGCGCCTCGCCCGAGATGTCGCCCCGCACCGGCAGGCTGCCGTAGCGGGCCAGCAGCGTCTGCCCCTCCAGCGAATAGGAGAAGTCGAGGAAGGCCTTGATCGCCTTGAGCTTGGTGGTGCCCTTGGTGACCACGAAATTGTCGCCGCCGGCGAAGGACGACCAGCCGCCGGTCTTCCCCGGCAGGAAGGTGACGCCGTAGTCGATGTCCGGATACTGCGTGTTCAGCGCGCCGATGGCGAAGGCGCCGGACGGGGCCAGGCCGATGGTGCCGCGGGCGAAGGCGGCGAAGAAGTTCGACCCGGTGTCGGTCCGCGCCCCTTCCGGCACCAGTCCCTTCTTGACCATGTCGCGGTAGAAGGCGATGGCGTCGCGCATCTGCGGCGTGTCCAGCGTCGCCTTGCTGCCGTCCTCGGTCAGGATGTCGCCGCCGCTGGCCCAGATCAGCGGCGTGAAGGTGAAGATGTTGCAGCCGCCGCAGGCGCCGGAGAAGTAGAAGCCCTTGGTGTCGCCGCCCAGCGCCGCGACCTTCTCCGCCGCCGCCGCGATCTCGGCCCAGTTGGTCGGGCCCTTGTCGGGGTCCAGCCCGGCCTGGCGGAACAGCTTCTTGTTCCAGATCAGCACCGAGCTGTCGGCGGAATAGGGCAGGCCGTAGATCCGGTCCTTGTAGGTGCCGGTCTTCACATGCGCCGGCGACAGCTTGTCGAAATAGGGCAGGGATCTGGCGAGGTCGGTGATGTCCTCGAGCTGGCCGGCGGCGGCGAAGGACGGGGTGTAGATCAGGTCCAGCGACAGCGCGTCGGGCGCGGCGCCGCCGGCCGCGGCGGTGGCGTATTTCTGCACCAGCTCCGCGGTCGGCACGATCTGCAGCTCGGCCTTGTCCTCATGGCTCTGGTTGAACGCCTCGACGATGCGGGGCATGAAGTTCGACCCGTCGGACCGCACCCACAGGGTGAAGGTCTCGGCCGAAGCGGCGGAGACGGTGAGAGCCAGCAGGGCGATGCCCCCGGCCAGGCGCTGCATCAGACGCTTCATCTCGTGTCCTCCCTCGGTTTCGGCCGTCCTTCGGGGCGGCCTTGTTGCTCTGCTCGGCCCCCTCAGCCTCCCGGCGGGGCGCCGCAGGAGTCCCGCACCACCAAGCGGCAGGGCAGCTTGCGGATGCCCGGTTCGATCGGCTCGCGGTCGACCAGCTTCAGCAGGGTCAGCCCGGCCTCGCGGCCCAGATCCTTCAGGTTCATGTCGACCGTGGTCAGCGGCGGGCGCGTCGCGGCGGCGACGATCTCCCAGTTGTCGAAGCCGATCACGGCGACGTCGTCCGGCACGCGGCGGCCACGCTCGCGCAGCGCGTCGACCACGCCGCGGGCGATCTGGTCGTTGCCGCAGAACACCGCGTCCGGCGGGCGGCCGATGCCGTCGAACAGGTAGCCGGCGGCCTCGTGTCCCCAGCCCTCGGTCCAGTGTCCGGTCAGGACGCCCTGCTCAGGCTCCTCCAGCCCGGCCTCGCACAGCACGTCGCGATAGGCCTTGGCCCGCTGATGCACAACGCGGAAGCTGGACGGGCCGGTGACATGGGCGATGCGCCGCCGCCCCAGCCGGGCGAGGTGCTCGACCGCCAGCCGGGCGCCGGCCTCGTCGTCGGAGACGAAGCCGATCGAATCCGGGTCGGGCTCGGTGAAGGCGTAGATCACCGGGATGCCCAGGTTCGACAGGTCGACCGGAAGATGGCGGTCGATCCGCTTGCCCGAAGCGATGATGCCGTCGACCCGCTTCTCCAGCATGGCGTCGACATGGGTCTGGGCCAGCCGCGGGTCGTCCTCGATGTTGCACAGGAAGACCGAGACGCCGTTGTCGACCAGCGCGTCGGCGATGCCGGCCATCACCGGCAGGGTGAAGCGGCCATAGGTGTCGTTGGTCAGGAGGCCGACGGTGAAGCTGCGGCGGCGCGACAGGCTCTGCGCCAGCCCGTTCGGGCGGAAGCCCAGCGCCTTCGCCGTCTGCCGGACCCGCTCGCGCGTCTCCTCCGCCATCCGGCCCTGGCCGTTCAGCGCCTTGGATGCGGTGGCGACGCTGACCCCGGCGGCCCGCGCCACGTCGCGCAGCGTCACCGGCCGGCCGGGCCCGTTCGGAGCGGATCGTGGTGACCTCTGGTCCATGCCGAGCCCGGTCGCATTCCGTTGAGAAAGTGGTTTCTCTTGTCACTTTTGTGACGTTTGTCTTTCTATGTGAGAAACCGCTTTCTCAAACACGGTAAGCGAAGAGGCCGGGCGACGGCAAGTCCGAAAAGATGGGTGAGAAGGAAGGGGCGTCCGGCCGCCGGTCAGGCGGCGCGGACGAAGTGGTTGCCGGCGATCTGGCGCACGCCGCCGGTCATGCGGGCGGCGTCGCGGGCCTGGGCGACGAGGTCGGCCTGCAGCTGCGAGGCCTCGCCCTGGAATGGCCGCTCCGGGTCCGGCACGGCGGAGAGCAGCAGCTGGGTGTAGGGGTGCTGCGGCGAGTCGATCACCGCGCCGGTGTCGCCCCATTCGACGATCCGGCCGGCATACATCACCGCGATCTCCTCGGCGACGTAGCGCGCCGTGGCGATGTCGTGGGTGATGTAGAGGAAGGCCATGCCGCGCTCGCGCTTCATCCGCTCGAGCAGGTTGAGCACGCCGAGCCGGATCGAGACGTCGAGCATCGAGGTCGGCTCGTCCGCCAGCACCACCTCGGCCCCGACCGCCAGGGTGCGGGCGATGTTGACCCGCTGGCGCTGCCCGCCGGACAGCTGGTGCGGGTATTTCGGCGCGGTCGAGTCCGGCTCCAGCTCGACCGCCGCCAGCAGCTCCATCACCCGGGCGTTGAGCGCCTTGCGGTCGGCCATGCCGGCGTGGAGGGCGAGGGGGCGGGCGATGTGGTGGAAGATGGTGTGCACCGGGTTCAGCGACCCGAAGGGATCCTGGAACACCATCTGCACGGCGCGGCGATAGGCCAGCAGCGCGGCCGTGCCGTGCAGCGCGGCGACGTCGCGGCCGCGGAACAGCACCCGGCCGGCCGAGGGCTGGTGCTGCAGCATCAGGATCCGGGCGCAGGTGGTCTTGCCGCTGCCGGATTCGCCGACCAGCGCCAGGGCCCGGCCGGCATAGAGGTCGATCGAGACGTCGTCCAGCGCCTGCAGCGGGCCGAAGCGCTTGCCGACGCGCTCGAGGGCGAGGAGGGGGGTGTGGGTCATGATGCCTCCGCCGCGTCCTGCAGCGCGGTGCGCCGGGCCCCGTGCACCGAGGGGAAGGAGGCCCAGAGCTTGCGCGTGTACTCATGGGCCGGGGCGCGGAAGATCTGCTGCGCCGCCCCGACCTCGACCAGCTTGCCCTTCAGCATCACGCCGATGCGGTCGCAGAACTGCACCATCAGGCTGAGGTCGTGGGTGATGAACAGGATCGAGAAGCCCAGCTTGCGCCGCAGCACGTCGATCTGCTGCAGGATCTCGCGCTGGACCACGACGTCGAGCGCGGTGGTCGGCTCGTCCATCACGATCAGCTTCGGGTTCAGGGCCAGGCAGATGGCGATGACGATGCGCTGGCGCATGCCGCCGGAGAACTGGTGCGGATAATCGCGCAGCCGCGCCGGGTCGATGTCGACCATGCGCATCAGCTCGACCGCGCGGTCATGCGCCTCGGCCCGGCTGCAGCCGGTGTGGGTGGCCAGCACGTCGCGGAACTGGGCCTCGACCGTCAGCACCGGGTTCAGGGCGTTCATCGCGCTCTGGAACACCATGCCGACCTCACGCCAGCGGAAGCGGCGCAGCGCCTCGCCGTCCAGGCGCAGCACATCCTGCCCGTCGAAGCGGATCTCGCCGCCGCTGATCAGCGCCGGCGGCTTGTGCAGCCGGGTGATGGCGAAGGCGATGGTGCTCTTGCCGCAGCCGGATTCGCCGGCCAGGCCGAACACCTCGCCGCGGCCGATGTCGAAGCTGACGCCGTCGACCGCCCGGAAGTCGCCGCGGTCGCCGACATAGTCGATGGTCAGGTCCTGCACCGACAGCAGCGGCTCCGGTGTGGCGCTCGCATCGGGGCTCATGGCCGCGCCTCCCGCAGCCGGGCCAGCCGCTTCCAGCGCGCCATCGAGCGGCCGATGCGCAACTGCGGGTTGGCGACCTCGTCGATGGCGAAGTTCGTCAGCGACAGCCCGGCGCCGAGCAGGGCCAGCACGGCGCAGGGCGACAGCAGCTCCCACCACGCCCCGACCGCCATGGCCGAGGCGTTCTGCGCGTTGAACAGCATGATGCCCCAGGAGATGGTCTGCGGGTCGCCCAGGCCGAGGAACTCCAGCGTCGCCTCCGTGATCACGGAATAGATCACGCTGCCGATGAAGTTGATGCCGACGATCGACACCAGGTTCGGCAGCAGCTCGAACAGCATGATGCGCCAGCGCGGCTCGCCGATCATCTCGGCCGAGCGCACGAACTCCTTTTCCCGCAGCGCGAAGGTCTGGGCCCGGGTCACCCGCGCGCCCCAGGCCCAGGATGTGGCGCCGATGATCAGGGTGATGACCAGGGGGCTGGCCTGGCCGATGAAGGCGGCCAGCACCAGCAGCAAAGGCAGGTTCGGGATCACCAAGACGACATTGGTGGCGAAGTTCAGCGCCTCGTCGACCTTGCCGCCGAGATAGCCGGCGGTGATGCCGACCGCGGTGCCGATCACGGTGATCAGGAGGCCGGCGCCGAAGCCGACCGCCAGCGAGGTGCGGGCGCCGTAGACGAGCTGGGAGAAGACGTCGTAGCCGTTGCGGGTGGTGCCGAGCACATGGGTGGCCGAGGGCGGCTCGTGCGGCCGGCCGACCCGACGTGCCGGGTTGTAGTCGGTCAGCAGCGGCGCGATCAGCGCCATCACCAGTAGGAAGGTGACGATGGCGAGGCCGATCGCGGCCTTGCGGTTGGACAGGGCAACCAGGATCATCCGCATGGTTCAGCTCCTGCGCAGCCGGGGGTCGAGTCGGGCATAGGCGATGTCGGCCAGGAAGTTCGCGGTCAGCATTGCCAGGGTCATGATCAGCAACTGCCCCTGGATCACCGGATAGTCGCGTCCGAGGATCGCCTTGTAGAGGGTGTTGCCGAGGCCGGGATAGTTGAACACCACCTCGGTCACCAGCGACCCGCCGAGGATCTTGCCGATGGCGATGGCCAGGTTGGTGACGCCGGGCAGGAGGGCGTTGCGGGCGCCGTACATCAGCATCACCCGCCGGTCGGCCAGGCCCTTGGCCCGGCCCATGGTGATGTAGTCCTCGCCCAGCAGGTTGATCATGTTGTTGCGCATGGTGACCAGGAAGTCCCCGGTCAGCACCACCGACAGCGTCAGGACCGGCAGGGCGGCGTGGTACAGCACGCTGAGGATGTATTCGGCGGAAAGGGCGGGGTCGATCGAGGTGTCGGCGGCATAGCCGGTCGGGAACCACTGCAGGGTGAAGCCGAAGACGAACAGCCCGAACAGCGCCACCACCACCGCCGGAGTGGCGGTGGAGATGATGGCGGTGGTCGAGACCGTGACGTCGAAGCGGCTGCCGCGGCGCCAGGCGGCGACGATGCCGAGCAGCGTGCCGAGCGTGAAGCTGAGCACCGTCGCCCCGCCCATCAGCACCAGGGTCCAGGCCAGGGCGCGGCCCAGCACGTCCGACACCGGGGTCGGGAAGTACTTCACCGAGACGCCGAGGTCGCCGGTGAAGACGCTGCCCAGATAGGTCAGGTACTGCTGCCACAGCGGCCCGTCGACGAAGCCGAAGGTCTGCTTCAGCGCCGCCAGGTTCTCGACCGACAGCCGGGTGCCGGACTGCGAGAACATGATGTCGATCGGGTCGCCCGGCATCAGCCGCGGGATCAGGAAATTGATGCTCGCGGCCACCAGGAAGGCGACCAGGTAGAAGAACAGTCGTCGGGCGACGAAGGCCATGTGGTCAGGTCATCCGGCTGTGGTTATGGGGCGGTGCGCTTCCTTTGGTCTGTCATGCCCGGGCTTGACCCGGGCATCCAGAGACTGTCGACATCTTCTGGATTGCCGGGTCAAGCCCGGCAATGACAGGAAAGAGGACAAGAGCCTTCGTCTACTGTACCGGCCGCAGCGCCAGCAGGTGCAGCAGCCGCTCGTGGTTGGGGTCGTAGTTCTGCGGGCTGACGAAGGGGTTGTCGGCGGTGGCCCAGCCGGTGAACCGCTTCGAATTGTACTCGTACCAGATCGGGTTGTTGTAGATCGGCACCACCGGCAGCTTCTCCGCCAGCAGCGTCTGCGCCTGGTCCAGCAGGTCCTTGCGCTTGGCGTCGTCGGTGGTCTGGGTGTAGGCGTCCAGCAGCTGGTCCAGCTTCGGGTCGAAGAAGCGCTGCGCCGAGAACCGGGTCTTGCCCTTGTTCCGGGAATGGAAGGCGTCGTCCATCTGGTAGTAGGGCGTGGCGCCGACGTACCAGGAGTTCAGCGCCATGTCGAACTTGCCGTCCAGCAGGCTCTGGCGCCACGCCGCGCCGTCGGGCGTTGCCAGCTTGACGTCGATGCCGATCTCGTTGAGCCCCTCGATCGCGATCTGCGAGGTGCTGATCCAGTCGGTCCAGCCATTCGGCACGATCAGGTCGAAGGACAGCTTCTCGCCGTCCGGCGTGTCGCGGAAGCCGTCGCCGTCCTTGTCCTTGAAGCCGGCCTGGTCGAGCAGCGCCTTGGCCGCCTCCAGGTCGTACTTGGTGTACTTGCCATAGGTCTCCTTGACCTTCGGATCGGCCCAGCTCTCGAAGCGCTTGCCGAAGGTGCCGGGATCGTCGTTCAGCGTCGGATAGCCGTAGCCGGCGACGTTGACCATGGCGTCGCGGTCCATCGCCATGCTGACGGCGCGGCGGAACTCGACGCTGTCGAAGGCCTTGCGGTGGGCCGGATCCGGGCTCTCCAGGTTCATGATCACCGCGACCAGGCTGCCCGGCGGGAACCAGTAGCCGTGATGGTCCTTGTCGGCGGCGACATAGGTCTTGTCGATGTCCGGCAGGAACGAGGCGAACCAGTCCAGCTCGCCGGACGTGGCCGCGGTCAGGGCCTGGTCGTTGGTGGCGATCTGCGGGAAGCGCAGGCAGTCCACCTTCAGCGACGCCGCGTCCCAGTAATGCGGGTTGCGGCACTGCTCGTAGACCTGCGGGGTGAAGCGGGTGATCTCGGTCATCGGCCCGGTGCCGACGGGGGTCTCGTTCAGATAGGTCACCGGGTCGGCCACGTCCTTCCAGGCGTGCTGGGCGATGATCGGCATCTCGACGATCTTCTCCGGCCCCAGCGCGGTCGGCTCCTTGAAGGTGAACTTCACCTTGGTCGGGCTCAGCTTCTCGACGCCGTCGATCACCTGCCAGATGCTGTTGAAGTCCAGCGCCGGGACCTTCTTCATCAGCTCGAAGCTGAACACCACGTCGTCGGCGGTGAAGGGCTTGCCGTCCGACCACTGCACGTTCTCGCGCAGGTCGAAGGTGACCGCCTTCAGGTCGTCCGACAGGCTCATCGCCGTGGCCAGGCGGTAGTAAGGCTTGTTGCCCTGCAGCTTGCCGAACACGACCAGCGGCTCGTAGATGAAATCCATCGTGCTCTGGCGGTACGAGGTGCGGTTGAACGGGTTGAAGTTCCGCACCCAGTTGGTCTCCTCCTCGATATGCATCGACAGGACGGTCTGGGCGAGGGCCGTGGTGCTGGTCGCCGCCAGCAGCGCGGCCGCGAGCAGGAACACCGATTTCTTCTGTCTCATGACATTGGCCTCCATGCGTTGATTTTGTTGTTGAGCGTTAATCTGCCGGCCCATGGCCCCGGGCCGGCGGTCCGGGTGGATCAGGCCGCGGCCAGCAGGGCCTCGACCTCGGCGTGCAGCGCGGTGACGTCGGCGGGGGCGGTGCCCAGGCGCCGGTCCGCCGCGTCCAGCCGGGCGACCGCGGCGTCGTCCAGCGGCCGGGCCCGGGCGGCGGCGCGCTGCATCTCCGGCAGCTCGCCATGGCAGTGCAGGGCGATGTCGCAGCCGCCCTCCAGCACCTGGGCGACGCGGTCATGCACCTCGCCCTGCAGCGAGTTCATGAACACGCAGTCGGAGATCAGCACGCCCTCGAAGCCCAGGCGGCCGCGGATCACCTCCCGCGTGATCACCGGCGAGACCGAGGCCGGGCGGTCGGGGTCGAAGGCGCTGTAGACGACGTGGCTGACCATGGCCCAGGGCGTGTCGTGCAGCCGGGCGAAGGGGAGGAAGTCGGTGGCGTCCAGCGTCGCGGCGTCGGCGGTCACCACCGGGCGGGTCTTGTGGCTGTCCTCGGTGGCGCGGCCATGGCCGGGGATGTGCTTCATCACCGGCATCAGCCCGACCTCGAGGAAGCCGTCCACCACCTCGCGGCCCAGCGCCGCCACCAGTTCCGGATCGCCACCGAAGGCGCGCTCGCCGATCACCGCGTCGGCGCCCGGCATGAGCAGGTCCAGCACCGGCGAGCAGGCGCTGTTCAGCCCGACCTCGCGCATCATCCGGCCCATGGCGACGGAGGACAGGCGGATGGCGCGCTTCGCCGCCGGCAGGTCTCGCTCGGCCAGCCGGCCGAAGCTGCGGAAGCTGCGGAACAGGGGCCAGGCGCCGGAATCGAGATGCGAGACGCGGCCGCCCTCCTGGTCGGTCAGCACCGGCGCGTCCGGCCGGCCCACCGCCGCGCGGAAGGTGGCGCACAGGGCGCGCAGCTGCTGCGGGTCCTTCATGTTGCGGCGGCCGAGGAACAGGCCATAGGGGTTGGCTTCGCGGAAGAAGGCCAGCTCCTCCGCCGACAGCGTCGGCCGCTGGATGCCGAGGACGAGTGCGAGCGGCCGGCCGGGCCTGGACGCAGGGGCTGCGGTCACGTCTCTGAACCTCCCATGTCTGCGATGGGGCCGGCCCGCCTGGGGCCGCGCCCTCGGGATCACTCCGTCCTGGACCGTATCATGCCGTGGTATAGACCACTTGTCGAACCCGGAATCTCGATCGCCCCGACGATTTTCTCGTAGAAGGCGACCGGGCCGGCGCCGCCGATGATGGCGTAGCCGTGGCCGAGGTGGCGCATCGCCTCCATGGTCTCGCGCAGCAGCGCCTCGCCGATCCCCTTGCCGCGCTGGTCGGGGTCGACGCCGGTCGGGCCGAAGAAGCCGATGGCGGTGGCGTTGTGGCAGGCGAAGCCCAGCAGGGCGCCGTCCTGGACCGCAACCAGGCAGCCGACCGGCCGGTGGGCGAAGGCGACCTCGACCTCGCTGGCCCAGAGGTCGCCGAAGCGCTCCGCCACCCAGCGGGCGACCGCGCGCTGCTCCGGCGCGATGGCGGGGCGGATGGTGATGCCGGCGGCCGCCATCGCCGCGCGCGACCCCGTCGGCGGCTCCAGCGCATAGAGCTTGACCAGAAGATCGGCCATCCCTGCCTCCCTGTTATTCCGCAATAACGAAGCATGTGACGTTATTGCGTCCTAACAGCTAAAGCCGGGAACGGGTGCGGCGTCAATATGGAAGCGGGGTGTGCGGCCCGGATGGGCTGTCAGCCCCGCTCCAGCAGCAGGGCCGTCAGTTCGGCCGGCATGTCGACCATGATGTCGTGCCCACAGGGCAGATCGGCCCACCACCAGCCCCGCTCCGCCGCCGCGGCATGGAATTGCGGGAAGGGGCTGCCGGGAAAGCCGGTCGCCAGCACGTATCCGATGTTGGCCACGCCGTCGCAGGCGCCGGACAGCCGGACGGGGGCCGCGAAGCTGGACAGCGGCTGCATCGTGCACAGGCCGTCCACCCAGGCGGCATCCGCCGCGTTCACCGCGAAATAGGCTGCCGGGGGCGGCGGCACCTTCCAGCCATCGCCGCTGGCCGCGGCCTGGTCGCGGAATCTCTGGCCCTGGTCGGGCAGGTAGTCGTTGAGGCAGTGCCCGTCTTCCGGGACGAACGCGTCGAGATAGACCAGCGCGCGCATCCGGTCCGGCAGCCGGTCGGCGACCTGGCGGATGACGATGCCGCCATAGGAGTGCCCGACCAGGACGATATCGCGCAGCTCCTCCCAGACCAGCAGGTTGGCCAGATCCTCGACATGGGTGTCGAGGCCGACCTCGCGGCCGAGCAGATGCGAACGTTCGCCCAGCCCGGTCAGCGAGGGCGTGAACACCCGATGTTCGGCGGATTGCAGCCGGTCGCGGACGCGCTTCCAGCACCAGCTGCCGTGCCAGGCGCCATGGACGAGAACATAGTCGGTCATGGCCGTCTCCCCCAGACAAAGCCTGCGGCGACCGCATCGCCGCACAATAGTCTCGGTGATGGGCGGAGGTGACTCAATCCCCCAAGACTGAAGGTTGGCCGGTCAGCGGTCCAGCAAGCCGAGGCGAAGCGCCACGACCACCGCCTGGCTCCGGCTCTTCACCCGAAGCTTGCGCCGCGCCGAGGCCATGTAGAAATTCACCGTGTTCATCGACAGGCCCAGCTGCCGCGCCGTCTGCTTGCTGCTTGCGCCTCGGGCGACGCAGGCGAGGCAATCGCGTTCGCGGTTGCTGAGAGGCTCGGTATCCGGCGCGGGCGTGCCGCCGCCGGACAGGCGGCGGCCCAGATCGAGGGCCCGGCCCAGATGCTGCCCGACATGCTGCAGCAGCCGGATCTCCTGGTCCTCCCAGGGATGCCGCCATGGCCGCCAGAAGGAGAGATGCGCCGTGATGCCGCTCCGGTCGCCGTCGACCCAGTAGAGGCCGCTGTGATTCCCCTGGGGCCGGACGAAGTCGTTGTAGAACTCCGTCTTCAGCAGCGTGCTCTCGGGAATGATCATCGAGTCGACGAAGACGGGGCCGTGCGATGCCGGCCGGGCCCCGGATTTCACGGGCGAGATCGCGTTGTAGTACGCGTTGTAGGAGTCGACGAAGGCGGGATCGACCCCCAGCCTCACCGCCGCATCCGGCGTGGCGGGGGTGAGGGACCGGTGCAGCACCGCGGACGCGCTGCCGCCGATCAGGCCCGACAGGGACCTGAGAACCCCCGACCAGCTCGAAGCGCCCAGGGCCGCGTCATAGGCTTCCCCGATCAGGCGATGAATCTCGTGGTCATCGGCCATGGCCGCGACGGACGCCCCCTCACCGCGGGCGTCGAAGGGACGCCGCGCTCGCCTGGCAGAGTAACCGAACCGCGCCCGATCCCCAAACCGGGCCGGCTCGGGGCCGGCTCAGAGCACGAAGTCGGCGGCGACGAGATGGATGGTGCCGGTCAGGGTGATATGGAAATCCGAGACCCTGTCGCCGTTGACGTCGCCGGCGATGGCGGTGACGCCGGGGATGGTGAAGGCGAAGCGGAGCTGCCCCGCCACGCCGGTGAACAGTCCGGCGCCGATAAAGCTGAAGGCCTGGTCGCCGGCCACGGTGGTCCGGGCGTCGATCCCTGCCAGGTCGATGCGGTCGCCCTGGGCATGGCTGAAATCGGTGATCCGGTCGGCATTGGCCCCGACCACGCTGTCGCCACGGGTGGTGAAGCTGAAGCGGTCGGACCCGGCGCCGCCGGTGAGCGTGTCCTTGCCGGCCCTGCCGAAGAGGGCATCGTTGCCGTTCCAGCCCTGCAGGACATTAGCGCCGGCGTTGCCGTAGAGGCTGTCGCTGCCCTGGCTGCCGGAGAGGTTCTCGATGCCGGTCAGAATGTCGCCCTGCGCCTCGCCGGCGCTGCCGAGGCCGCTGGCGAGGCTGACCACGACCCCGGTGGTGCCGCTGAAATAGCTGGCGGTGTCGGTGCCGACGCCGCCCTCGAGCCGGTCGGCCCCGGCGCCGCCGCGGAGCACGTCGCTGCCGTTCCAGCCTTGCAGCGTGTTGGCGCTGGCGTTGCCGGCGAGGGTGTCGCTGCCCTGGCTGCCGGACAGGTTTTCGATGTCGACCAGGATGTCGCCCTGCGCCTCGCCGCCGCTGCCCTTGCCGGTGGAGAGATCGATCATGACCCCGGCCGAGCCGGTATAGTAGCTGGCGGTGTCGATGCCGGTGCCGCCGTACAGCGCGTCGGCTCCGGCACCTCCGCGCAGAACATCGTTGCCGGCGGCACCGTCGAGGAGATTGCTGCCGTCGTTGCCGACCAGGACATTGGCGACGCCGTTGCCGGTACCGTTGAGCCCGGCCAGCCCCACCAGCGTCAGGTTCTCGACCGAGCCGAAGACCCGGGACGAGTCGGCCAGGCTGAAATGGACGGAAGATTGGACGGTATCGTTGCCGGCCGAGCCCGGCCATCGTTCGTCCACCGCATCGCCGGCATCGTCGACGATGTAGGTGTCGTCACCGGCTCCGCCCCGCAGCGTGTCGGCACCCGCACCGCCGTCCACAAAATCGTTTCCCCCGCCACCGTTGAGCGTATTGCTGCCGCCATTGCCGGTCAGCACGTTGTTCAGCGCATTGCCGACGCCGTCGACTGCCGTCCCCTCGAGGATCAGGTTCTCGATCGTCGCGTAGTCGATCAGGCTGCGGCTGACGGTCGAGGTGACGGTATCGATCCCGGCCGAATCGTTGATGATGTCGGCGTCCCCCTCCAGCACGAAGGTGTCGTTGCCGGCACCACCGATCAGCGTGTCTATGCCGGGGTCGCCGTCCAGCGTGTCATCTCCTGCGCCGCCGTCGAGCACGTTGACTCCGGCATGCCCCAACAGCGTGTTGTCCTGTTCGTTGCCGGTCAGGTTGAAGGACAACGCGCCAGAAAAGGCGAATATGCCTGCATTCTCGACATTGGCTGGGAGAGTGTACGATCGCATATGGCCGCCGAAACGGCTGGGTACGATGCTGACCCAAATCATGTCGATGCCGCCGTTCGCATACTCGAAGACGTCGTCGTACGCTTCACCGAGCACTTGTCCCTGGAAGACGATCTCCCACACGTCGGTCAGGTAATAAAGGTCGTCGCCCGCCCCCCCGTGGAGTTGGTCATGTCCCCCGTGACCGTTGAGCTGGTCGTTGCCGCCCTGCCCGAAGAGAACATCGTCCCCAGCCCCGGCTAACAAAATATCGCCGAGCGGGGAGCCGTAGACCGTCCATGCGTCGGTTGACCCGCTTTGATCAAAAAACGGGTTGTTTGGGTCTATGACGACAGTCGGCATATTGCTCTCCCCTGTTCGACAACAACCGATTGTCGCCGAGATCCGCTCCGGAGTCCGGCTGCATCGGCAATCCGATTGCCTGCCGGCCCGCTCGGCGGCGGCCGAGCGCGGCACAAGGCTCGCGATCGACCCAGATCTACCAAACCCGCCGTCCGGTTTCCTCATACGAACGGATGAGGGCGTGGCGACGGGCGGGCCGGTCCTGATCCGGACACCACCGGGCCGTCAGCCTCCGCTGCTCCTCCGCTCCACCAGAGCGAAGGGCAGGGTGACGTCGCCGCCGGCGTCGGGCTCGCCGGCGATGCGGCGGCCCAGGAGGGCCATCGCCTCCGCCCCCATGCGGCGGCGCGGCTGGCGGATCGTGGTCAGCGGCGGCTCGTAGGTGCCGGCGAACTGGATGTCGTCGAACCCGACCACGGCCACGTCGCGCGGCACCTCGCGCCCGGTGATGCGCAAGGCCCGGATGGCGCCGATCGCCATCTCGTCGTTGCTGCAGAACACCGCCGTCGGCGGGGCGGGCAGGGCCAGCAACGCGATCATCGCCGACTCGCCGCTCGGGATGGTGAAGTCGCCATGGTGGATCAGATCCGGCTCCGCCTCGAGGCCGGCCGCGCGCAGCCCGGCGCGATAGCCGGCCAGGCGCTGCTGCGTCAGGATGTTGCTCTCCGGCCCGGCGATGTGGCCGATGCGGCAATGGCCCAGCCCGGCGAGATGGGCCACCACCGCGGCCGCCGCGGCCGCGTTGTCGATGCCGACCACCGGCACCCGGCCGCCGGGGATCGCCTCCGACACCGCCACGATCCGGCCGTCGAAGTCGCGGTCGTGCTGCAGCCGGGGCGGCAGCCGGCCGTTCACCAGGATCAGCCCGTCGACCGCGCCGGTCAGCAGCTGGCCGGCATGCCGGTCCTCGCGCGCCGGGTCCTCGGCGGTGTTGCCGACCAGCATGCTGAAGCCGCGCGCCGCCGCCTCCTCCTCGATGCCCAGCAGCACCTCGGAGAAGAACGGGTTGGCGATGTCCGGCACCAGCACCAGGATCTGCCGCGCCTCCTGCCGGCGCAGGCCGCGCGCCAGCGGGTTCACGGCATAGCCGGTCTGGCGCACCGCCGCCTCGATCCGCTCGCGTGTCTCGGCCGTGACCAGGGGCGAGCCGGTCAGCGCCCGGCTGACCGTCGCCACCGAAACCCCGGCCAGCCGGGCGATGTCGACCATCCTGGTGCGGTTCCGCCCATTCCCGGAAGAAGGCAATATTCGATCCCCGATTCCACGGTTGACGCCCCAATGTAATCGATTGTACGATCCGGTCAAAATACGGAATGCGCTGCAGTTCCAGTGTTCGCCGCCCGTTCTGTGGCGGTGATGGGTCCGATGAGCCGGTAACCGAATAAATCGAGGGAGGAAACTTATGAATTTTCCCCAACGACTGCTGCTGTCCGCTGCATTTTGCAGTGCAATAGCGGCGACGGGCATGGAAACGGCGGCGGCGCAGACCGTCGACGTGATCCATTGGTGGACCAGCGGCGGCGAATCCAAGGCGATCAGCGTGTTCGCCGAGGAGTTCAAGAAGCGCGGCGGCACCTGGATCGACAGCGCCGTGGTCGGTGGCACTGCAGCGCGGCAGGCGGCGATGAACCGGATCGCGGGCGGCGACGCGCCGGGCGCCATCCAGTGGAACATCGGCGTCGCTGTCACCAACCTGGCGAAGGAAGGGCTGCTGGCCGATCTCGACGACCTCGCGGCAGCCGGGAAGTGGCAGGAGAACCTGCCGCCGCTGATCGTCAAGAACGCCTCCTATGACGGCCATTTCTATGCCGTGCCGACCGACATCCACGGCGACAACTGGCTGTGGTACTCGACCAAGATCTTCCAGGAGGTGGGCGCCGAGCCGCCGAAGACCTGGGACGAGTTCTTCCCGCTCGCCGACACGATCAAGGCCAAGGGCTACACGGCGCTGGGCCTCGGCGGCGAGCCGTGGCAGGAGGCGCTGCTGTTCCGCTCCGTCCTGATCGGCGCCGGTGGGAAGGAGACGTACAAGAAGATCTATGTCGACCACGACGCCGAGGCCGCGGGCGGGCCGGAGATGGTCAAGGCCTTCGAGACCTTCGGCAAGCTGCGCGCCTATGTCGACCAGGGCAGCGCCGGCCGGAAGTGGAACGACACCACCATCATGGTCGCCACCAACAAGGCGGCGATGCAGATCATGGGCGACTGGGCCAAGGGCGAGTTCGCCGCCGCCGGCCTGACCCCGGGCAAGGAGTTCGGCTGCGCCCGGCCGCCCGGCAACCAGGACGCCTATGTCCTGACCGTCGACGTCTTCGTGTTCCCGAAGCTGGACGACCCCGAGAAGATCAAGGCGCAGCGGCTGCTGGCCGAGGTGATGATGGACCCGGCCACCCTGGTCGCCTTCAACAAGTTCAAGGGCGCCCTGCCGCCGCGGATGGATGCCGATGTCGGCACCCTCGACATCTGCTCGCAGGAAGGCCAGAAGGTGATGTCGAAGGTCGAGAACCAGCTGCCGAACACGGCGCTGGCCTTCAGCAGCGACGTCGAAGGCCAGCTGGCGGACCTGATCACCCAGTTCTGGACCAGCCCGGAGATGAAGCCGGAGGACGCGGCCAAGCAGTTCTCCGAGATCGTCGCCAACGCCGACATCTGACCGACCACCTCAACCGGACTGCTCCGCCGTCATGGCGGGGCGGTCCCAAGGAGGGATCATGGCTGCGCTCCGCATTCGATACCTGACGGCCAAGGCCGTGGTCGCGCCGACCGTCCTGGTCATGGCCACGTGCTTCTACGGCGCCATCCTCTGGACCATCACCATCTCCTTCACCCGCTCCAGCCTGGTGCCGAACTACGACTTCGCCGGCATCGCCCAGTACGTCCGGCTGTTCAACACCGCGCGCTGGTACACCGCCTTCGGCAACATGTTCGTGTTCGGCGGCCTGTTCATCGCCCTGGCGCTGGCGCTGGGCACGCTGCTGGCGGTGCTGATCGACCAGAAGGTGAAGGGGGAGGGGGTGTTCCGCACCATCTTCCTGTACCCGCTGTCGATGTCGTTCATCGTCACCGGCCTGGCCTGGCAGTGGTTCCTGAACCCGGCCATGGGGCTGCAGGACTTCGTCCGCGGCCTGGGCTGGGAGGGCTTCACCTTCGACTGGATCATCGACCGCGACCGCGCCATCTACACCATCGTCCTCGCCGCGGTCTGGCACTCCTCCGGCCTGATCATGGCGATCATGCTGGCCGGGCTGCGCGGCGTCGACCACGAGATCTGGCGCGCCGCCAGGGTCGAGGGTATCCCGCGCTGGCGCACCTACCTGTCGATCGTGCTGCCGATGCTGCGGCCGCTGGTCGTCACCTGCGTCGTGCTGCTGGCGATCGCGGTGGTGAAGAGCTACGACCTGGTCGTTGCCATGACCCGGGGCGGCCCCGGCAACGCCACCGACATGCCGGCCAAGTTCGTGGTCGACCTGACCTTCGAGCGCGCCAATATCGGCCTGGCCTCGGCCGGCGCCGTGGTCATGCTGGTCGCGGTGCTGGCGGCGCTGGCACCCTATCTCTACATCGAGCTGTCGCGGAGGGCGCGATGACCGACACCGCCGTCGCCGGTGCGATCCCGCGCGCCACCCGCCGCCCGGCCCGCAAGGCCTCGGCAAGCCGGGTCGGGCTCTACGCCTTCCTGGTGCTGGCCGCGCTGTTCTTCGCCATCCCGCTGCTGATCGTGCTGTCGACCTCGCTGAAGCCGATGGACGAGATCCGCGAGGGCTCGATCTTCGCCCTGCCGATGGCGCCGACCTTGGAGCCCTGGTCCAAGGCCTGGCTGTCGGCCTGCACCGGCCTGTTCTGCGACGGGCTGCATGTCGGCTTCTGGAACTCGGTCCGCATCCTGGTGCCGAGCGTGATCCTGTCGGTGCTGGCCGGGGCGCTGAACGGCTATGCCCTGGCGCAGTGGCGCTTCCGCCATGCCGACAAGATCCTGACCGCGCTGATGCTGGGCGCCTTCATCCCGTACCAGGTGATCCTGTACCCGCTGGTCAAGATGTTCGCCGGCCTCGGCCTGTACGGCACGCTGCCCGGCATCGTCCTGATCCACATCATCTTCGGCCTGCCGACGATGACCCTGATCTTCCGCAACTTCTACGCCGGCCTGCCGGAGGAGCTGGTGAAGGCGGCGCGGGTCGACGGCGCCGGCTTCTTCCGCATCTTCCTCCAGATCATGCTGCCGATGTCGGTCAACATCCTCATGGTCGCCCTGATCCTGCAGGTCACCGGCATCTGGAACGACTACCTGCTGGGCTACATCTTCGCCGGCCGCGAGAACCTGCCGATGACGGTCCAGCTCAACAACATCGTCAACACCACCACCGGCACGATCGAGTACAACGTCAACATGGCGGCGACGGTGCTGACCGCGCTGCCGCCGCTGCTCGTGTACTTCCTGTCCGGCCGGTACTTCGTCCGCGGCATCGCCTCGGGCGCCGTGAAAGGATAGGCCCATGTCCTCCGGCATCTCGATCCGCAGCCTGAACAAGTCCTACGGCGCGCTGCACGTGCTGCGCGAGATCGACATCGATGTCGATCCCGGCGCCTTCACCGTGCTGCTCGGCCCCTCCGGCTGCGGCAAGTCCACCCTGCTCAACGCCATCGCCGGCCTCGACGAGGTCGATTCCGGCGAGATCGTGATCGGCGGCGTCGACGTCACCGACGCGGAGCCGAGCGCCCGCGGCCTGGCCATGGTGTTCCAGTCCTACGCGCTGTATCCGACCATGACGGTGCGCAAGAACCTGTCCTTCGGCCTGCGCGTCGGCCGCATGCCGAAGGAGCAGGTGGAGAAGCGCGTCGCCTGGGCCGCCGACCTGCTGCAGATCCGCGAGCTGCTGGACCGCAAGCCGGGCCAGCTGTCGGGCGGGCAGCGCCAGCGCGTGGCGATCGGCCGGGCCCTGGTGCGCGACGCCCAGGTGTTCCTGTTCGACGAGCCGCTGTCCAACCTCGACGCCAAGCTGCGCACCGAGATGCGGGTCGAGATCAAGCGCCTGCACCAGGAGCTCGGATCGACCATCGTCTACGTCACCCACGACCAGATCGAGGCAATGACGCTGGCCACCCGGATCGCGGTGATGAAGGGCGGGCAGGTCGAGCAATACGCCGACCCGCAGACCCTCTACGAGAAGCCGGCGACCCTGTTCGTGGCCGGCTTCGTCGGCTCGCCGGGGATGAACTTCCTGCCCGGCACGGTGGTGCGCTCAGGCGGCATCTCCGCGCGCATCGACGGCCACGACCTGCCGCTCGGCGCCTATCCCTTCCTGTCCGAGCCCGCGGCCGGGGACGAGATCGTGCTCGGCTTCCGGCCGGAGGATATCGGCCTGGCCGAGGACGGCGCGCCGGGCATCCCGGTCGAGGCACCGCTGCTCTTCACCGAGCCGATGGGCGCCGACACGCTGGCCTGGTTCGACCTGGCCGGCAAGCGCGTCTCCGTCCGCCTGCCGCCGGACCGGGCGCGGGCGCTGTCGGGCGGCGCCCGGCTGATGCTCGACCTGTCCAAGGCCTCCCTGTTCAGCACCCAGACCGAGCGCCGGCTCTGACGCCGGGCTCCGGAACCCACGAGGAAGCGATGTCCACTCCGGATGTGATCTCCATCCAGCTCTACAGCCTCCGCAACTATGGCGAGCTCGACAAGCAGCTCGACGCCGTGGCCGCCGCCGGCTACCGCCATGTCGAGACGATCCAGTCGCATTTCGAGGACGCGGCCGGCACCCGGCGCAAGCTCGATTCCCGCGGCCTGACCGCGTCCTCCGGCCATATCGGCCTGCCGGCGCTGCGCGAGCGGCTGGACTGGGTGGTCGAGGGCGCCAGGACAGTCGGCCTGACCCAGCTGTTCATGCCGGCCCTGCCGACCGAGGAGCGCAAGGGCGACGGCGCCCGCTGGCGCCAGGCCGGGCAGGAGCTCGGCGAGTTCGCCGCCAAGCTGGCCGACAAGGGCATCAAGCTCGGCTACCACAACCACCATTGGGAGCTGGAGGCGATGGCGGACGGCCGTCCGGCGCTGGCCCATTTCTTCGACGGCGCCAACGGCCATCCGCTGGCCTGGCAGATCGACATCGCCTGGCTGGCGCGCGGCGGGGCCAACCCGTCCGAGTGGCTGGTGAAGGAGCAGGCGCGGGTGGCCTCGGCCCATGTCAAGGACATCGCCCCGGCCGGCCAGAAGGCCGATGAGGACGGCTGGACCGATGTCGGCACCGGCACGCTCGACTGGCCGCGGCTGTGGCGCGAATGCCGGGCGGCAGGCGCCGAGTGGATGGTGGTCGAGCACGACAACCCCAAGCACCCCGACGCCTTCGCCAAGGCCAGCTTCGACTTCCTCAAGGGCCTGCCGGCCTGACCGACCCCCGGAGATTCCACCCATGACCCCCGTCACCCTCGGCATCATCGGCTGCGGCAACATCAGCGACGCGTACTTCCGCGGCGCCGCCGGGTCCAGCCTGGTGCGCATCAAGGCCTGCGCCGACCTGCGGCGCGAGGCGGCCGAAGCCAAGGCCCAGCAATACGGCGTCACCGCGCTCTCGGTCGACGAGCTGCTGGCCGACCCGGAGATCGAGATCGTCATCAACCTGACCGTGCCGCTGGCCCATGCCGCGGTCGGGCTGCAGATCATCGCCGCCGGCAAGCATGTCTATCTGGAGAAGCCGCTGGCGGCGACGCTGACCGATGCCCGCGCCCTGGCCGAGGCCGCGGCAAAGGCCGGCCGGCGCATCGGCTGCGCCCCCGACACCTTCCTCGGCGGCGCCCACCAGGCCTGCCGCCGGGTGATCGACGAAGGCCGCATCGGCCAGGTGGTCGGCGGCGCCGCGGCGGTGATCTCGCGCGGCATGGAGATGTGGCATCCGAACCCGGAATTCTTCTTCAAGCCGGGCGGCGGGCCGATCCTCGACATCGGGCCGTACTACGTCACCCAGCTGATCAACCTGCTCGGGCCGGTGAAGCGGGTGGCGGCGGTCGCTACCAAGGGCTACCCGACCCGCAAGGTCACCAGCGAGCCTTTGGCCGGCCAGATCATCCAGGTCGAGGTCCCGACCACGGTCAACGGCGTGCTGGAGTTCGAAAGCGGCGCCAACATCTCGCTGACCGCCTCCTGGGATGTGTGGAAGAACAAGCGCATCCCGTTCGAGATCTACGGCACCGAGGGCTCGCTGCTGGTGCCCGACCCGAACTTTTTCGGCGGCGCGCCGCAGGTCACCACCCAGGGCGGCGACTGGCGGGATGTCGACATCGCGGCCCATCCTTTCGGCGTGCCGAACCGGCCGCTGAAGGACGGCCGCTCGGTCGCCGACTACCGCATCATCGGCGCGCTCGACATGGCCGTCGCGATCCGCGAGGGCCGGCCGCATCGCGCCTCCGGCGACTTGGCGCTGCACGCGCTCGAGGTGATGGAGGCGTTCGCTTTGTCCTCGACCGAGGGACGGCACGTCACCATCGAGAGCGTCTGCCAGCGGCCGGAGCCGGTGCCGCTCGGCACCGACGAGTCGGTCTTCGTCGCGGCCCGCAAGGCGGCGTAGGCGGCGAGGGGGCGCGTGGCCTTGATCCGGCCGCGCACCCCCGCCATTCTCGGCCGTCACCGACCGGGATTGCCATGACCACCCTCGACGCCGCCTTCCTCACCCGCCTCGACACGCTGCTCGGCCCGGGCGGGCTGGCGCAGGGCGATGCCCTGGCCGGCGCCAATCCCGGCTATCACCCCGACAACCTGGCGGCGGGCGTCCAGGCCTCGCCCCGCACCGTGGACGAGGCCTCGGCGGTGCTGGCGCTGTGCCACGAGGCCGGGATCTCCGTCGTGCCGCATGGCGGCCGCACCGGCCTGGTCGGCGGCGGCGCCTCGCGGCCCGGGCAGATCGTGCTCAGCACCCGCCGGCTCGACCGCATCGTCGAGATCGACACCGCCGCGCGCCTCGTCGTGGTCGAGGCCGGGGTGACGCTGCAGCAGCTGCAGGAGGCGGCGGCCGAGCACGGCCTGACCCCCGGCATCGACCTCGCCGCCCGCGGCTCCGCCACCATCGGCGGGCTGATCGCGACCAATGCCGGCGGCATCGAGGCATTCCGCCGCGGCACCATGCGCAACCGCGTGTTCGGCCTCGAATTCCTGGGCGCCGACGGCACCGTGGTCTCCGACCTGGTGCGGGTGCTGAAGAACAACACCGGCTACGATCTGAAAGACCTGATCGCCGGGTCGGAGGGCACGCTCGGCATCGTCACCCGCGCCGTGATCCGGCTGGAGCGGCTGGTCGCCCCGGCGGCGACGGCGCTGATCGCCTGCGCCTCGGCCGAGGCGGCGCTGACCGCGGCCGGGCGGCTGCGTGACCGCTTCCCCGGCCGGCTGCGGGCGCTCGAGATCCTGTGGCACGCCTATGCCGAGACGGTGGCGCAGGAGCATGGCGTGGCCCTGTCCGGCTTCGGCCTCGATCCGGCGCCGGTCTATCTGCTGACCGAGGCGGAGCAGGACCCGGACATCGACATCGCCGCGGCGATGGAGGCGGAGATCGGGGCGCTGTGGGAGGAGGGGCCCGTCACCGGCGCCGCCCTGGCGCAGAACGAGCGGCAGCGCGAGATGTTCTGGCGCATCCGCGACGATTCCGATGCGGTCAGCCGGCCCTGCCCGGACGCCAAGACCTTCGACGTCTCGGTGCCGCTGTCGGCGCTGCCCGCCTATGTCGAGCGGATCCGCTCGGAGCTGGCTGCGACCTTCTCCCCGGATATGCGGGTCTATGTCTTCGGCCATCTCGCCGACGGCAACCTGCATGTCATGGTCGGCGATCGTCCGGCCGGGTCGATGGCGCGGATCGAGGCGATCCTCTATGACGGACTGGCCGAGGCCGGCGGTTCCTTCTCCGCCGAGCACGGCATCGGCCTGGAGAAGCAGGACGCCTTCCGCCGCTACGGCGACCCGGCGCGGCGGGCGGCGATGGCGGCGATCAAGGCGGCGCTGGACCCCAAGGGCATTCTCAACCCGGGGAAGATTTTGGGATAGTCGACTGTTTTCGTTTCCCTTTTTGTCATGCCCGGGCTTGACCCGGGCATCCAGAGAGCGTCGACACCCTCTGGATTGCCGGGTCAAGCCCGGCAATGACAATCAAGGGAGGCCGTCACGCGAGCGGCCGGGCCTTCAGCCACAGGAACAGCGGCAGCCGCATCCATTGCTGCAGCAGGGCATTCCCCTCCGGATGGCCCGGCTGCGGCTCGCGGATCGAGGTGATGGCGAGGCCAGCGGCCTCCAGCGCCGCGGCATAGGCCTCCAGCGGCTGCGACCAGCCGGCGAAGTCCATGCGCAGCCCATCGCGCTCCTCGCTGCCCTCGAAGCGCTCGCGGCCGTAATAGCTGCCCTCGAAGAGGAAGGGCGCGTCCGGCTCCGGCCCGGCGAAGCGGCCGCGGTCGCGGAACGGGTGGACCAGAGACACCATCAAAGTGCCGCCGGGCCGCAGCACGCGACGGACCTCGCGCAGCGCGCCCGGCACATCCTCGACATCCATCAGCACATTGTAGGCGACCACCAGGTCGAAGCGGCCGTCCTCGAAGGGCAGGGCCGCGGCGTCGGCCACGGCGTAGTCCTGGGCGGAGCCGGCCGCGGCGGCGATCTCCACCAGCTCGGCCACGGTGTCGGCGGCGGTGACGCGATAGCCCAGCGCGGTCAGCTCGCGCGACACCCGGCCCTCGCCGCAGCCCAGATCCAGCGCCTCGCCCGAGCCGCGGCCGATATAGCCGACCAGGGCGTCGCGATAGGCCCAGAAGGCGTCATGGCCCGGCTTCCGCGCCCAGGCCGTCCAGTCCCGGGCAACGCGGGCCCAGTGCTCCCGGTCGATCGAGCTCTTCGTCATCATCGTCTCCGGCACAAGGAAAGGGCGGTCGGAACCGGCCGCCCTGCCGGTCGGTCAGCCGGCTACTTGACCTTGGAGAACGCCGTCGGCTTCAGGATGGCGTTGGTGATGTACGACACGATCGGGCCATCGCGCTCGGTCCCGGCGCGCTTCTCCAGCCACTCCGGATCGGTCGCGAAGGCGGTCCATTTCTGCTCCCGCTCGGCCAGGGAGTCCCACTCGAGCAGATAGTACAGGGCCTGGTTGCTCTCGCCGATCTCGACGGTCCAGAAGCCGGCCTGGCGGATGCCGAAGCGCTCCCAGATCTTCAGGGTGATGGTGTCGAAGCGGTTCAGCAGCGCCGGCAGCTTGCCCGGCTCGCAGTGATAGACGCGCAGCTCGTGAATCATTCCGATCTCCTCCCGAAAAGGAGGGGACTCTGGCCCCGCCGCGGCCCGATTGCAATCGTCTGGCAAAACGATCCGCGGCCGTGCCGATCAGTCCTTGTCGGCGTAAGGATTCTTCGGCTGGCGCAGCACCACCCGGATCGGCACGCCGCCCAGATCGAAGCTCTCGCGCAGCCCGTTCACCAGATAGCGCAGATAGCTGTCCGGGAATTCCTCGGCCTGGGACACGAACAGGGCGAAGGTCGGCGGCCGGGCCTTGACCTGGGTGATGTAGCGGATCTTCAGCCGGCGGCCGCGCACCAGCTGCGGCGGATGCGCGTCCAGCATCGCCGGCAGCCAGCGGTTCAAGGGGCCGGTGCGGACCCGGCGGTTCCACACCTTGTGGATGTCCAGCACCGCGTCCATCAGCTTGTCCAGCTTCTGGCCGCGCAGGGCGGAGATGGTGACGGTCGGCACGCCGCGCACTTGCGGCATCGAGGTCTGCAGCTTGTCGCTCAGCTGCCGCAGCGCCGCGGCATGGTCCTCGACCGTGTCCCACTTGTTGATCGCGATGACCAGGGCGCGGCCTTCCTCGATCACGTGCCGGGCGATGGTCAGGTCCTGCTTGTCCATGATGGCGCCGGCGTCCAGCAGCAGCACGCAGACATGGGCCAGCCGGATCGTCTCCAGCGTGTCGCCGACCGACATGAATTCGAGCTTGTCGTCGACCTTGTCGATCCGCGCCTTGCGGCGCAGCCCGGCGGTGTCGACCAGCTTGATCGCCTGGCCGCGCCAGGTCCAGTCGACCATGATCGCGTCGCGGGTGATGCCGGCCTCGGGCCCGGTCAGCACCCGGTTCTCGCGCAGCAGAGCGTTCATCAGGGTCGATTTGCCGACATTCGGCCGGCCGATGATGGCAAGACGGATCGGGCGGCCGAGCTCGACCTCGGGGTCGACCACGTCGCCTTCGCCTTCCTCCTCCGGCATCACCTGGTCGTCGTCCTCGACCAGCGCGTCGTCGTCGGCCGCATCCGCCGGCATCAGCGGCCGCAGCGCATCGAGCAGGTCGACCAGACCCTGGCCATGGGCGGCCGAGATCGCCACCGGCTCGCCCAGGCCCAGCGCCCAGGCCTCATGCATCCCGGCCTCGGCGGCGCGGCCTTCACATTTGTTGGCCACCAGGATGATCGGCCGGCCCTGGCGCCGCAGCCACTGGGCGAAATGCGCGTCCAGCGGCGTCACCCCGGCGCGGGCGTCGATCATCATCAGCGCGACGTCGGATTCCTGCAGCGCGATCTCGGTCTGCTGCCGCATCCGCGCCTCGAGGCTGTCGTCGAACGCCTCCTCCAGCCCGGCGGTGTCGATGACGCGGAAGGTCAGATGGCCCAGCTGCCCATCGCCGATGCGCCGGTCGCGCGTCACCCCCGGCAGGTCGTCGACCAGCGCGGTGCGCTTGCCGACGAGCCGGTTGAACAGGGTCGACTTGCCGACATTCGGCCGGCCGATGATGGCGAGGGTAAAGGGCATACGGTGTTTTCTGTCTCAGCGATAGGCGGTCAGGGTGCCGCCCGTGCTGACAATATACAGCGTTCCGTCGGCGATCACCGGGGCGATCCGTGTCTCGTCGGTCTCGAAATGCCCAGTGACCTCGCCGGTCTTGGGCGAGATCAGCACGCCGGCGCCGGTCGAGCTGGCCAGGACCAGCGTGTCGCCGGCCAGGACCGGGCCGGTCCAGGTGATCGGGCCTTCCTTGTCCTCGGGGTCGGTCCAGCGCTCCAGCTCGCGGATCCAGCGCACCTTGCCGGTGTTGCGGGCCAGCGCCACCGCGACGCCCTCGTTGGAGACCAGATAGACGGTGTCGCCGGCCACCCAGGGCATCTGGGTGCCGCTGATCGGCTGCTCCCACACCGTGATGCCGGAGCGCATGTCGATGCCGACCGCCTGGTTGCCGTGGCTGACCGCGACCACCAGGTCGCCGTCGATCGCCGGCAGGGCGGTGATGTCGGCCAGGCCGGCCAGGGCCCCCGCGGCGCGGGCGGCGCCGCCGCCGACCGTGGCCGACCACACCGGCCGGCCGTTCTCGATGCGCAGGCCGTACAGCTCGCCCGAGGAATAGGGCACCACCACCACGCCGGCATCGACCGCGGCGCTGCCGCCGCCGAGCAGGGCCGAGGCCTCGGTGATGCCGCTGTGGTTCCACACCTCGGTGCCGGTCTTGGCGTCCAGCACCTCGGTCTGGTTGTCGACGGTGATGGCGACGACGCGGCCCTGGGTCACGGTCGGCGCGCCGCGCACCGGCCCGGCCAGCTTGCCGCGCCAGATCAGGCCGCCATTCGACGGGTCGACCGCCACCGCCTCGCCGAAGCCGGTGGTGGCGTACACCGTGCCGTCGGCATAGGCGGCGCCGCCGCCGATCGGCACGCTGTCCTGCTCCGGATCCGCCACCCGCACCCGCCAGTACGAGCGGCCGGTGGCGGCGTCGAGCGAGTTCAGCCGGCCAGAGGCGTCGGTGATGTAGACCTTGCCGTCGGCGATCACCGGGCCGGCCAGCAGCGCCGTGCTGCTGCTGTCGCCGCTGCCGATGCTGCTGCTCCAGGCCCGCTGGAACGGGATCTTCAGCGCCAGGTTGCCGTTGACGTGGTTCACCGCGCCGCCCGGGTTGCGCCAGTCGGGGTTGGTGCGCACCGCCGGCAGCACGGCCGACTGCCCGGCATCGGCCGACGGCTCCAGCCCCTGGGTGCGGCTGATCACCGCGATCCGTTCGCCCGGCAGCGGCGTCTTGGCTTCCTCGAACCAGCTGCAGGCGCTGAGCAACCCGGCGAGCGCAAGTATGGAGATCCGGGGCAGCAGGTGGCGTCGCCGCATGGCGTGGTCCCTCAATTGCTCGAAATGCTGAGGAGCTGTTCGGCCCGGCTGCGCACGCCGGGGGACGAGGCCGGGTCCTTCGACAGCGCCTCGAAGATCTCGCGGGCCTTGGCCGCATCCTTCTGGCGCAGGGCCAGCAGGCCCTGCAGCTCGCGCGCTTCGGCGCGCCAGGGCGCGCCGTCGGCGGCCAGCGGCGCCAGCTCGTCGTTCAGCGCCGCGGGGTCGCCTTCGTCGAGCCGGGCCATGACCGAATAGAGCCGGGCGAGGTCGCGCACCACCCCGTTGACGCCGCCGTCGCCGGCGATCTGCTGGTAGATCTTGCCGGCCTCGTCGCGCTTGCCGGCGTCGAGATTGGCGCGCGCCTCCAGCAGGCGGGCCAGGGCCGCCCGGTCGGCGCTGCTGTCGGCGGCGACGGCGGCATAGATCGAGGCGGCGTTCTGCGGGTTGGCTGCGGCCTGCTGCTGGGCGTCGGCCAGGGCCTGGGTCTGCGACTGCGCCTGGCTCTGGCTGTAGCTGCGCCAGCCGACGAAGGCGGCGGTGCCGAGGACGATCGCGACCGCGCCCGCGATGATCAGCGTGCCGTGGCGGTTCCAGATCGCCTTGACGCGATCCTCGCGCAGGGCTTCGTCGACTTCGCGGAAGATATCGGTCATCACAGGGTTCCGAACAGGGCGCCGCCTCGGCCCGGGCGTCGCGGCCAAGCCGCCTTACCTAGACGATTGGTTCCGGGAAGACAATCCAACGGTGTGGCGACATCAGGGCAATCGACCTGGATGGCACGCAGCTTGCGCGTTGCCCCAGCTGTCACCGCCTATGAGAGTTCCAGAAGAGTTCGCCCTTGAGAAACTTTCCGCCGTCATACTGCTTCGTCCCGGGCCCGGACGCGTTCGGAAAGTTGTTCAGCACGATTCTCCCGGATGCGGCACCGACCAGGATGACGTCGTGTCCCTGAACAATGCAGTCTCCTCCCGCGACATTGAACATTGTCGGGTCCTGCGCGGTCCAGGTGCGTGTCGGGCCAGAGACCACGACGGCAGTTTGAATTTTCTGGTCGACGTCCGAAACCAGTTCAACATTGTATGAAGCATCCATGGTCTTCTCCCGGCTGTGATGGGTTTGCATCGCACTTTCGGATATTGCGTCGAGCCAAATGCAATTGTGCTTCGGACCATATTCCTGACCGTGCGGGATCGTCAAATGACGTTCCAGCAATTGACGTTCCAGCAATTGACGTTCCAGCAATTGACGTTCCAGCAATTTTCGCCTCCGGCGAGGTCTTCGCGCGGAACGAGCCTGGCCGCGTCGACGATTCGGATCACGCGCTCACCGATGCGCATGGCCTGCCGTCGCCAACCATCTGGACGTGCGGCCGGATTTGTCCAACACTCGGCGGACCGACTCAACGATGTCGAGGCGTCCCGTCGGCGCATGTCGCAGGTTCTCGATCTCTCCCAGATACGGCGCCGCCGCGGGCGCGTCTATTTCAACCGTGGCGAACTCGGCCAGCTTCTCGGCCTCTATTTCGATCGCGTCGCCGCCGGCGAATGGCGCGACTACGCGATTGACCACGGCGTCGGCATCGCCGTGTTCAGCGTGTTCCGGCACAGCCACGACCGGCCGCTCTACGGCATCGCCAAGGTGCTGGCCGCGCAGGGGACGGAATATTGCGTCTACGAAGGCCGGCATCGGCTCCGCCGCGGCCACACCCTGGCCGAGGCGCTGGAGCTGTTCGAGCGCAAGCTGACGCTGGTCCGCGACTGAGTCCTTTCATCCCCATCCAGGCGGCATCATGACCGACTTCGCGCTCTATCCCAGCCTGCAGGACCGGGCCGTGCTGATCACCGGTGGCGGCTCCGGCATCGGCGCCGCCCTGGTCGAGCATTTCGTCCGCCAGGGCAGCCGGGTGGTGTTCTGCGACATCGACGCGGAGTCGTCGTTGGCGCTGATCGAGCGGCTGGCGGGGGAGGGGTTGACGGCTCCGACCTTCCTGCCTTGCGACCTGCGCGACATCGACGCGCTGCGCGCCATGGTGCGGGCGGCGGAGGCGGCGGTCGGGCCGATCCGGGTGCTGGTCAACAACGCCGGCCACGACCAGCGCCACAGCATCGACGAGGTGACGCCGGAGTACTGGGACGACCGGCTGGCGGTGAACCTGAAGCACCAGTTCTTCATGGTGCAGGCGGCGCGGCCGGCGATGCGCGACGCCGGCGGCGGCTCGGTGGTCAATTTCGGCTCGATCTCCTGGCGCGCCGGGATGGGCGGCATGCCGGCCTACACCACGGCCAAGGCGGCGATCGAAGGCCTGACCCGCAGCCTGGCGCGCGATCTCGGGGCCGAGGGCATCCGGGTCAACTGCGTGCTGCCCGGCGCGGTCCGGACCGAGCGGCAGGTCAAGCTGTGGTACACGCCGGACTATGTCGAGCGGATCATGGCGTCGCAATGCCTCAAGGGCTTCGTCGAGCCGGACGACATCGCCCGCATGGTCGCCTTCCTGGCCGCGGACGACGCCCGCATGTGCACCAGTCAGATGTATGTGGTGGACGGCGGCTGGATCTGATACCGGCGGCCTTTGAGATCGACTCTCCGGCCTTTTTCGTCATGGCGAGGCGCGAAGCGCCGTGATCATCCAGGGGGCCCGTTTCCCAAGAATTGGGCTGCTGGATCGCCGCGCCCCTTCGGGGCTCGCCATGATGGTTCTTTTTCATGGAGACCGGTGAGGGAGCCCGAACACCGGTTCGGCGGTGGCGGACGGTTCGCCGCGAGCGCCGGCGATGGTCGGTAAAGGGCGGATTGCGGACAGGTCAATAACGACGGCCCGCAGTCATCTTGCGCAAGCGCACCAGTATCCATGTTAGCCATTTGGGGATCCCGGCATGGCGAGCCATTTCGATTTCACCGATGCGATTGCCTTCGGAGAATGCCTCATCGGTCCACGTTTCGGGCGGAAGCCCGAGGCGGCGATCGATCGATTGCTTCAGTTCCTCCCCATTTGGAATCCTTCGTGCAAAGGCCTGTTCTTGGCGCATGCACAAAATCTCGACGCGGCGGCGAATCTCTTCGGAGTAACCGACGCGATATCGCATTAGCCTGCCGTGCGTGGCTTCGTGCACGATTACTGAAGCAATGAATTCGGAGGAGGATGATACGATCAATCGAGGATCGATCACGCATCTTCTCAGCTCCGGGACAAAATGCGCCGCGCCGTTTGGGAGCAAATGCACCCAAACACGATCGAGTTCATTCAGCACTCTTCGGTAACGGTACGGATCATGGGTCTTTATCAGTTGGAGAGCTTGGCCGACCCGATCGAGGATCTCCACGCCTCGCTCTTCACTGAAAACTCCAACCCACAGACCGTCGACTCGCGTGCTGCGCGAGAGCCGGATCAGAAGCCGATCGAAAAACCGTCGCGTTGCCGTGGAGTGCGAATTGATCATGTTGCCCTCAGGCCGGCCGGGCATCTCGATCGTTTCGTTCCAAACCGTCAATTCGATTTCGTCCGCAAAGGGTCGAATCCGGTCAGCTTCACCTGCGGCTGCGCCTCGACCGGATTCGGCAGCGCCAGGGCGAGCGCGGCGATGGCCGGGACCATCCTGCGCCCACGGGGCCGACGCCCGAACAGACTGATCATCGCCGACGTTTCTCGGAGCGGGCGCCACTCGTGAGCGCGGCGACCAGCACCAAGCCCCCGACGATCGAGACATGCTCGAAGAAGGTGTTGAGGTCGCGCATTCGGTCTGCACCGGACTTCATCCAGAAGGCATGGGCCAGGAGGGTTGCCGTTACCGTGAAGCCGGCGAGCGTGCCGGCGCCCATCCAGCTCCAGCGACCGCCCATGATCAGGAGCGCGGAGCCGGCGAGTTGCGTGAAGATCACCAGCACAGCGAGGACCGCTGCCGGCTCGACCCCGGTCAGGCCGCGCACCTCGCCGATCGCGCCATCGAAGTCCAGCAGCTTCAGCATGCCGCTGACCAGGAAAGGGGCCGCCACGGCGATGCGGGCGGCGAGCCCGACCCAGACCGTGCGGAGCAGGATCGTGGACCCCGACGAGATGCGGTCGAGAAGAGGCGTCTGCATCATCGTTGCGCCGCGATGAGGTGCTCGACCTTGGGCTGGCCGGCGATGTGGAACTGGTGGACCGCGTCCTGCAGCACCCGGTCGGAGTTGGTGACGCGCTCATGCTGCCGCAGATGCTCGATCCAGGACTCGACCATGAAGGTCTCGACGAGGCGTCCGTCCTCGGCCGCGTCCTCGAAGACGCACCAGGCGAAGGCGCCGTCCCGGCGGCGCTGGCCGGCGAAGCGCTCGAGGGCGGCGAGGAACGCGACGCGGCTCGTCGGATCGATCCGGTATTCGACCGTGATCATCACCGGTCCGCGGTCGGGCTCCGGCTGGTGTGACAGGACCGGCTCGGGCCAATGCATCGACGGCGTCATGTCGGCACCGGCGCCCGCCTGCAGCTTCCACCGCCAGGTCAACGGGATCGCCAGAAGCGTGCCGGCGGCCGCCGCGGCCAGGGCGGCCGGGAGGCCGAGCCAGGCGGCAGTCTGGCCCCAGATCATGCTGCCGGCCGTCATCGCGCCAAAGAATGCGGTAACGAAGACGGCCAAGCCACGGGCCCGCACCCATTCGGGCAGTGCCATCTGTGCCGAGACGTTCAGGGGGGAGAGCACCGAGATCCAGGACAGGCCGGCCAGCACGCTGGCAATCATGGCGACGGCAGGCTCGCGCGCGACGGCGTAGAGGGCCAGTGCGATCGCGGTGCCGGCAGCACCGGCGGCAACCATTCGGTCGGCGCCCAGCCGCGCCTTGGCCAGCGGCAGCAGGAAGGCGCCGCCGACGGCGCCGGCACCGATCGCACCGAGCAGCAGGCCGTAGAGCTCCGGGCCGCCCGCGACCTGCTCCCGCGCCACCAGCGGCAGCACGGCCCAATATGAGCTGGCGAACAGGAAGAAGCCGATCGCCCGGACCAACGTCGCCCGCAGGCGGGCGTTGCGCCGCGCATGGCGCAACCCGTTGCGGATGGCCTGGCCGAAACGCTCCGCCGGCAGGCGGCTCGTCGATTGCGGCGCGGGCCGCCACCACAGCAGCGCCAGGATCACGCCGGCATAGCTGACCGCATTGAGCCAGAACGGCGCGGCGATGCCGAGGGCGGCGATGACCAGCCCGGCCAGGGCCGGCCCGACCGCCCGGCTGATGTTGATGCCGAGGCTGTTCAGGGTCACCGCCGGCTGCAGATCGGCCGGCGGCACCAGCCTTGGCACGATCGCCTGCCAGGCCGGCGCCACCAGCGCGCCTCCGATGCCGACGAGGAAGGTGAAGGCCAGCAGCAGCCAGGGCGTCGCCGCGCCGGCCGAGACGAGCAGGGCGAAGGCGGCCGACAGCAGCATGACGACGATCTGCATGACGATCAGCAACCGGCGGCGATCGACGATGTCGGCCAGCGCCCCGGCCGGCAGGGCGAAGAGGAACATCGGCAGGGCCGTCGCCACCTGGACCAGCGAGACGATCAGCGGGTCGGGATCGAGCCCGGTCATCAGCCAGCCCGAGGCGGCGTTGTACATCCAGCCGCCGATGTTGGAGACGACCGTCGCGACCCAGAGGACCGCGAAGGGCCGGTGCCGGAAGGCGGACCAGGCCGAAGGGAGCGTCGCGGGGCTGGCGGAAGCGGCGTGCAATGGTTCGTCGCTCATCAGCTCCTCCCGCTTCTCGGCCCGCGGACGGGCCCGTGGGGACCCGGCCTCAAAACGCCCAGCACGAACAGCCGAGCACGCCCCAAAACGACCGTTCGTCCGATACGGGAGCGTTGGCGGCCCAGGCGGCGGCGTGGGCGTGGCCATGGACGCCGCAGCTGGTGGCGCATCCGCACGCCGCGGCCACGGCCTGGACCTGCGGGGCCCCCGCCCGCTGCTGATAGCCGCCATGGCTGCGCACCGGCGACCAGTCGGGCATCGCGGCCGGCAGCGACGGCGCGAGGTCATGGAAATCGCCGCTGCCGTGGACCGGCCTGCCGCCCAGCAGCGTCAGCACCGAGATGATGTCCTGGATGGCGTCCTCCGACACCGCGAAGTAGTCGGCCGACAGGACCGCCAGATCGGCGAGTTGCCCTTCCTTGATCTGCCCCTTCCTGCCCTGCTCGGTCGAGAACCAGGTGTTGCCCTCGGTCCAGAGGCGCAGCGCGGTCTCGCGGTCGAGCCGGTTGGCCGGCGGATACAACGACATACCGCCCATCGTCCGGCCGGTGGTCAGCCAGGACAGCGACACCCAGGGATTGTAGGAGGCGACGCGCGTGGCGTCGGTGCCGCCGCCGACAGGCAGCCCCGCCTCCAGCATGCGCCGGATCGGCGGCGTCCGTTCGGCCGCCTTTGCGCCGTAGCGCTCGACGAAGTACTCGCCCTGATAGGCCATGCGGTGCTGCACGGCGATGCCGCCCCCGAGCGCCGCGATCCGCTCGATGTTGTGGTCGGTGATCGTCTCCGCGTGGTCGAAGAACCAGTGCAGCCCGTCGAAGGGGATGTCGCGGTTCACCCGCTCGAACACGTCCAGCGCACTCGAGATCGTCTCGTCGTAGGTGGCGTGTAGGCGCCACGGCCAATGGTTTTCGGCCAGCAGCCGGACCACCGGCTCGAGATCGCCCTCCATTGAGGCGGGCAGGTCCGGCCGCTCGACCCGGAAGTCCTCGAAGTCGGCGGCGCTGTAGACCAGCATCTCCCCGGCGCCGTTGTGGCGGTAGAGGTCGTCCCCCTGGCCGGGCACGACCTGCTTCGACCATGCCGTGAAGTCGGCGAGTTCCGCCTTCGGCTTCTGGGTGAAGAGGTTGTAGGCGATGCGGATCGTGAGCAGCCCCTCGCGATGCAGCTCCTCGATGATCGCGTAGTCGTCGGGATAGTTCTGGAACCCGCCGCCGGCATCGATCACACCGGTCACGCCGAGCCGGTTGACCTCCCGCATGAAATGGCGGGTGGAGTTCTTCTGGTATTCGGGCGGCAGCTTGGGACCCTTGGCCAGGGTGGCATAGAGGATCGTGGCGTTCGGCTGGGCCAGCAGCAGGCCGGTGGGGTTGCCCTGCGCATCGCGCACGATCTCGCCGCCCGGCGGGTTCGGCGTGTCCTTGGTGTAGCCCACCACCCGCAGCGCGGCGGCATTGAGCAGGGCGCGGTCATAGAGGTGCAGGATGAAGACCGGCGTCTCGGGGGCGACGGCGTTCAGCTCCGCCAGCGACGGCAGCCGCTTTTCGGCGAACTGGTGCTCGGTGAAGCCGCCGACGACCCGGACCCATTGCGGCGCCGGGGTGCGGTCGACCTGCTCCTTCAGCATGCGCATGGCGTCGGCCAGGGACCGGACGCCGTCCCAGCGCAGCTCCATGTTGTAGTTGAGGCCGCCGCGGATGATGTGCATGTGGCTGTCGATCAGCCCCGGGATCGCGCGCCGCCCACGCAGGTCGATGACTTGCGTTTCCGGGCCGGCGAGCGCGCGCACCTCCCGCTCCGGGCCGACCGCCAGGAACCGGCCTTCGGCGATGGCGACGGCCTCCGGGGCCGGGTTGCTGCGGTCGAGCGTCGTAAACCGGCCATTCACGAGGATCAGGTCGGCCGTCATGGCGGTGTCTCCGGTTGGACGTGTCTGTCCAGCGGCCGTGCGGCCGCCCAGGAGGCTCGATGCCGCGAGCGCCGCCGCACCGATGGCTGCATCCCTGCGCGTCAGCGTCATGACCCGGACTCCGCCGGGTCGGTGCAGCGGTCCCCGGCGGCGCGCGACCCGATGGGCAGGGCGCCGAAGACATGCTCGCCGCATTCGCTCTTCAGCCAGCCGCGGCTGAGCCCCTCGCCGGAGAAGAGGCGCTTGGCCACCGGCACCACCTGCTCGCCGGCGAGGATGCCGAGAAGGCCGATGAGCGCCACCACGGGCGGCGCGGGCGAGCGGACGTTCAGCAGGCTGTAGATCACGCCAACGAGGAGGCCGACGGCCAGCGCCGTCACATAGATCTTCATCCGACACTCCGGGGTCATCAGGGGCCTCAGGCGGGACAGGCGCGCGGCGTGGACCGGCCGATTGCGGTGAGCCCACATCAGAGGCGCGGAGATCCGCAAGGATCTCCGCGCCTTGCCGCCTAGTGGCCTTCCTGGGCGCCGAACATGGACTTGGCATAGATGATGCCGAGCCCGTAGGCGCCGCCGAACGTCTTCGCGATTCCGGTGGTCATGTCGTAGGTGTCGGTGCGGGCCCAGTCGCGCTGCAGCTCGAGCAGGTACTGGAGCGACGTCATCGGCCGCGCGCCGGCCTGCACCATGCGGTCCATGGCGCGCTCATGCGCCTCCTCCGAAACGTCGCCGCAGGCATCGGCGATGACGTAGACCTCGAAGCCCTGCTCCAGCGCCGAGAGCGCCGGCCCGACGATGCACACGCTGGTCCACAGCCCGGCCAGGACGATCCGGGACTTGCCGATCTCGTTGACCCGCGCGATGACCTTCGCGTCTTCCCAGGTGTTCATCGAGGTCCGGTCGAGCAGTGCCTGGCCGGGGAATGCCTCAGTGATCTCGCCGAACATCGGGCCGGAGAAGCTCTTCTCCGCCACGGTTGTCAGGATCGCCGAAACCCCAAAGCCCGCCGCCGCGCGGGAGACCAGGGCCGCGTTGTTGCGGAGGGTGACAGCGTCGATTGACTTGGTGGCGAAGGACATCTGCGACTGGAAGTCGATCAGGACGAGAATGTGGTTCCTGGGGTCGAGCAGCGCCTTGGCCGGTGTCGGGGTCGCGCGGGTCATCGTCGTCTCCTCTCTGCGCCGCGGTCCTTGAACCGGCGCCGGTGATTGCCCTCAAGCCTGCGGGAACGCCAGCCGGCCAACCGCGCCCGAGGCGCCGCAGTCGTCCGCACATCGTTCCCGCCCCGTACGCCGGCAAAGTCGGGCTTATCGCCTCCGATGGCGACGATCCTCACGGGTTCGCCTCTCGCGAACGGGGCACCGTCTCGGTCGACGGTCTCCGCCTCTCATTTCATAGCCAGCGTTCGGAAACGAGATGCAAGATGGCGGCTGGCAGCCTCCTCCACCATTGTGCCGACGAGCAATCCTTCACATCAAAGGATGGGAGATCCTCGACCTCGGCACAGGTCAGCCTTTCGAAGGTCGCGGACACGGGCCGTAATGGGCCCTAGCTGAGGGCCGAAGCCGGCCGGCGGCGGGCGGCGCCACAAATCCGGGACGTCGGAGGCCGAGCCGTCGGCGTGCTGCAGCCCCCGCCATTCAGTCGCATCCGGTGAAAGCATGGCAGCCACCCTCCCGGACACGCTGCATCCTGCCGCGCCCGGCGATGCCATGTCGATCCGGGCTTCGCGGGCCATGCGGTCAATCTGGTACCATCGATCACCCCCATCTGGATCTAACGGCGGCGGCCGAAACCCCGCATGCTGCAGACGACCCGGCATCGGCCGGACCGTCGTGACGCCCCGGGCTTGCCGGGGAGAGGGAAGGCGCGATGCGCGCAACCTGCCCTACGGCCATCGGCTCAGGGGATCAGCAGCGTAGTTTCGATCCGGGCCGCCGGCGCGATCGTGCGGATGCCGTCGGCCAGGTCGCGGCCGACCGCCTCCAGCGCCGCGATCGGCATCGGCTCCAGCCGTTCGATCACGAACCACATCTCCGTGGTCGGCAGGTCGAGGCGGGTGCGCGGGCCCTGGCGCCAGTTCCAGCGCCGGCAGGTGACGCCGCGGTCGTCGCGCCAGACCACCTCGCCCGGCTCCGGATGCTCGAGCGCGACCTCGCCGTTCGACAGCGTCTCAAAGGTCTCGTCGCCCGTCGCCCGCACCAGCCGCGGCGGCCCGGCATAGGCGGCCAGGTCCTCGCCGCCGATCGGCACCGCCCAGCGCACGCTCAGCGCGTTGTACAGGTCGACCATGCGGTTGATCGGCGGCAGCCCGCCGTCGCGCTGGGCCCGCTTGCGCAGCGCCTCGGCCGAGCAGGGCGTGCGCTGCGGCTTGGCGCCGAAGCCGCGATAGGCTTCGCGCCACGCCTCCAGATGCGCCGCCGCCCAGTCCGGCCCCGTCGCCGCGCAGGCCTCGGCCAGCCGGGCCGCGCCGTCGTCGTCGCTCGGGCCGTTGCGGGCGCCGCGCGCCACCAGGCTCAGCGCCACGAAATCGGGGCGCAGCGCCCGGACGGCAGGATCGACGGCGGGCGGGGCGGACAGCATCGGCTTGGTTCTCTAAAGTGACCGGACATACCAATATGTTGACTAATCCATGATGACCGAAGAGGTCAATATGCTGACCGAGACTGCCGAGATCGACGGGGCCGAGGCGGAGACCACGGTGGCGGTGGCGCGCCATGTCGCCGAGCTGCGGCGGGCGCGGCGCCTGTCGCTGGACGCGCTCGCCCGGCTCTCCGGCGTCAGCAAGGGCATGCTGGTGCAGATCGAGAACGCCCGCTCCAACCCCTCGATCGCCACGCTGTGCCGGGTGGCCGCGGCGCTCGGCGTCTCGGTGGCGCAGCTGGTGGATCTGGAGGGCGAGGATGTGGTGCGGCTGGTCGGGCCGGAGGAGGCGGCGCGGCTGTGGGCCGGGCCGGAAGGCGGCCGCGCGGTGCTGCTGGTCGGCAGCGGCGGGCCCGACATGCTGGAGCTGTGGAGCTGGGAGCTGAAGCCGAAGGAGCGGCACGTCTCCGACCCGCATCCGGCCGGCACGCGCGAGCTGCTGCATGTCACCGCCGGCACGTTGCTGCTCGAAGTCGAAGGCCGGCCGCACGAGGTCCAGGCCGGCACCTCGGTCCTGCTGCACAGCGACCGGCCGCACGCCTATGCCTGCAAGGGCGCGCGGTCGGTCCGCTTCACCATGGCGGTGATGGAGCCGCACGCGGTGCGGCGGTTCTGACCCGGAAGGTCAGGCGGAACGAAGCCGCAGCGCGAGGGTTATCATCCTAACCGGCCCTCGACCGGTCCCGCCATGCCATCCCGGCTGAACCACAGGAGCGGTGCATGAGCTTGTTCGACAGCATCAAGGGCGCCATCGGCGACGCCGCCGGCCCGCAGGGGCTTCTGTCCAACGCGCTGGCGCAGGTCGGCGGGCTGCAGGGCATCCTGGCCAAGCTGCAGGCCGGCGGCCTCGGCGACCAGGTGAAGTCCTGGGTCGGCACCGGCGCCAACCTGCCGGTCAGCGCCGAGCAGATCCGGTCGGCCCTCGGCAATGAGCAGGTGCAGCAGATCGCCGCCGCGATCGGCATCCCGACCGACACGGTCCTGGCCTTCCTGTCGGAGCATCTGCCCAAGACGGTGGATCAGGCGACGCCGGACGGCACGCTGCCGCCGACGGCCTGATACCGGTCCGCGCACTTTCTACACTCCCCCTCCCCCTGCGGAAGGGGGAGGATGAAAAAGCCTACGCGCCCATCCCGGCGAGCAGAACGTATTTCAGCTCCACGAACTCCTCGATGCCGTGGTGCGAGCCCTCGCGGCCGAGGCCGGATTCCTTGACCCCGCCGAACGGCGCCACCTCGGTGGCGACGACGCCGGCATTGACGCCGACGATGCCGTAATCCAGCGCCTCCGCCACCCGGAACACGCGGCCCAGGTCGCGGGCGTAGAAATAGGCGGCCAGGCCGAAGGGGGTGGCGTTGGCCTGGGCCACCACATCTGCCTCGTCGCGGAAGCGGTAGACCGGGGCCAGCGGGCCGAAGGTCTCCTCCTGCGTCACCACCATCTCGGTGGTGGCGCCGGACAGCACCGTCGGCTCGAAGAAGGTGCCGCCCAGCGCGTGGCGGTGGCCGCCGGTGACGACCGCGGCGCCCTTGGCCGTGGCGTCGGCGATGTGGCGCTCGATCTTCTCCACCGCCTCCATGGTGATCAGCGGGCCCTGGACCACGCCGGCCTCGGTGCCGTTGCCGACCTTCATCGCCGTCACCTTGGCGGCGAAGCGGGCGACGAAATCGTCGTAGACCGCGTCCTGGACGTAGATCCGGTTGGCGCAGACGCAGGTCTGGCCCATGTTGCGGAACTTCGAGGCCAGAGCGCCCTCGACCGCCGCGTCGATGTCGGCGTCGTCGAACACGATGAAGGGCGCGTTGCCGCCCAATTCCAGCCCGACCTTCTTCACCGTGTCGGCCGCCTGGCGCATCAGCAGCTTGCCGACCTCGGTCGACCCGGTGAAGCCGACGAACTTCACCGCCGGGTGGCCGGTCAGCACCTTGCCGATCTTCGGCGCGTCGCCGGTGATCACGTTCAGCACGCCGGCCGGCACGCCGGCGCGCACCGCCAGCTCGGCCAGGGCCAGGGCGGTCAGCGGCGTCTCCGGCGCCGGCTTGATCACGGCGGTGCAGCCGGCGGCCAGGGCCGGCGAGACCTTGCGGGTGATCATCGCCGCCGGGAAGTTCCAGGGCGTGATCGCCGCGACCACGCCGATCGGCTGGCGCAGCACCAGGATGCGGGCGTCGGCGCGGTGGCTCGGGATGGTCTCGCCGTAGATGCGCTTGGCCTCCTCGGCATAGAACTCGACGAAGGAGGCGGCGTAGTCGACCTCGCCCCGCGCCTCAGCCAGCGGCTTGCCCTGCTCGCTGGTCATGATCAGGGCGATGTCCTCCTTGTGCGCCAGGATCAGGTCGAACCAGCGGCGCAGGATGGCGGAGCGCTCCTTGGCGGTCTTCTTGGCCCAGGGGCCGAAGGCGGTCTCGGCGGCCTCGACCGCGTCGGTGGCCTCGGCCTCGCCGAAGCGGGGCACGCGGCCCAGCGTCTCGCCGGTCGCCGGGTTGGTCACCGGATCGACGGCCTCGCCGATCCAGGCGCCGCCGATCAGGTTCCGGCTCTTCAGCAGGGTCGGGTCGTTCAAGGTCAGCATAGCGATCTCACGGGGTCACGGAACGGGATGCTCTCGGATGGCGAGGTCGCACGCCCTCTCCTCGGGGAGAGGGAGAGGCCCGCCGCGTTGGCGGCGGGAGGGTGAGGGGGCCGTGCCGGCGGTCAGGCCGCCGCCAGGGCCGTCTCCAGCACGTCCAGGCCTTCGTCGACAATGGCGTCGCTGGCGGTCAGCGGCACCAGGATGCGGACGACATTGGCGTTGACGCCGCAGGACAGCAGCACCAGGCCGTTCTCATAGGCCTTCTGGGTCACCTTCCGGGTGGCGTCGGCGTCCGGGTCGTAGGCGCCGCGCGACTTGACGATCTCGAAGGCGACCATGCCGCCCAGGCCGCGGATGCCGGCGATCGGCAGCAGGTCGTTGCGCCGCGACAGCGTCTCCAGCCGCGCCTTGATCCGGGCGCCGATGGCATTGGAGCGCTCCAGCAGCTTCTCCTCCTTGAACACCTCCAGCACCGCCAGCGCCGCGGCGCAGGCCAGCGGGTTGCCGGCATAGGTGCCGCCCAGCCCGCCCGGATCGGCCGCGTCCATGATCGGCGCCCGGCCGATCACGCCGGACAGCGGGAAGCCGCCGGCCAGGCTCTTGGCGACGCAGATCAGGTCGGCCTCGACGTCGAAATGCTCCATCGCCAGCATCTTGCCGGTGCGGCCGAAGCCGGTCTGCACCTCGTCGGCGATCAGCACGATGCCGTGCTCGTCGCAGACCCGGCGCAGGGCGCGCATCAGCTCGGCCGGGACCTCGTAGAAGCCGCCTTCGCCCTGCACCGGCTCGATGATGATGGCGGCGACGCGCGACGGGTCGACATCGGCCTTGAACAGGAAGCTCAGCGCCTTCAGCGAATCCTCGACGGTGACGCCGTGCTGGGCGACCGGGAACGGCAGGTGCCAGACCTCGGGCAGCACCGGGCCTAGGCCCTTCTTGTACGGCACCACCTTGCCGGTCATGGCCGAGGCCATCACGGTGCGGCCGTGGAACGCGCCGGTGAAGGAGATCACGCCGCTGCGGCCGGTGGCGGCGCGGGCGATCTTGACCGCGTTCTCGGTCGCCTCGGCGCCGGTGGTGAAGAACACCGACTTCAGCGGGCCGCTGATCGGCGCCAGCGCGTTCAGCTTCTCGGCCAGCTCGATATAGGGTTCGTACATCAACACCTGGAAGCAGGTGTGAGTGAAGTTCGCCATCTGCTCCTGGACGGCGGCGATCACCTTCGGGTGGCAATGGCCGGTGTTGACCACCGCGATGCCGCCGGCGAAGTCGACATAGCGCTTGCCCTCGACATCCCAGATCTCGGCGTTCAGGGCGCGGGCGGCGGAGATCGGCGTGGCGTGCCCGACCCCGCGGACGACGGCGGCGTTGCGGCGCTGGAACAGCTCGGCATTGGTGGTCATGGACATCCCCTCGGGTCAGGCTATGGCAAGAAGGTCGGTGCGGCAGCCTCGTTGCACAATCGCCTAGTTTGAACGTGTCTGGTGCATTCTATGCACCATTGCCGTTCGGCGTCGCGAACAGATGGCGCAGCCAGTCCCGCAGCGTGGCCAGGCCGGGCTCGTCCCAGCGCGCCGCCTCGGACAGGAAGTAATAGCCGCCGAGCCGGATGTCGGACGGCACCATCTCGACCAGCCCGCCGGCGGCCAGGTCCTCGCCGGCCAGCACGGCATTGGCCAAAGCGACGCCCTGGCCCAGCCGCGCCGCCTCGATCGCCAGATGGGCGTGCCACAGCCGCGGGCCGCGCAGGGGCGGCAGCTCCGCCACCCCGGCCCGGTGCAGCCAGCGCTCCCACTGCTCGGTGGATTCCTCGTGGATCAGCGGCACCCGCAGCAGGTCGGCCGGGGCCGCGACATCGGCATGGCGGGCGCGGAACGCGGCGCTGGCCACCGGGAAGACCCGCGGGCTGGACAGCAGCTCGGCCCGCACCCCGTCGCGCGGCGCCGCCGTCTCCAGATAGATGATCTCGGCATCCGCCTCGTCGTGGGAGAAATCGGGCCGGGCCAGGGTCGGCAGCAGGGTGATCTCGTGCTCCGGCAGCAGCGCCTCCAGCTCCGGCAGAAGCGGCAGCACCCGGCGCGAGGCGACGCCGGGGGCGCACCAGATCGCCAGGGTGCGGCGGCGCGGCGCCGCCAGCTCGGCGGTGGCGCGCTCGATCAGGTCCAGCGCCTGGGCGATCTGGGCCAGGTAGCGCTGGCCCTCCGGCGTCAGCGCCAGGCCGCGCCCCGCCGGCCGCAGCAGCCGGGCGCCCAGCCGCTGCTCCAGATTGCGGACATGGCGCGACACCACGGTGTGGCTGACCGCCAGCTCCTCCCCCGCGGCGCGGACGCTGCCGAGGCGGCCGACGGCCTCGAAGGCGCGGAGCGCGATCAGCGGGGGCAGGCGACGGGCCATGGCGGTCTCGGGCGGGATTGGGTGCAGGCGAGGCGGACCCTAGCACGGCGGCGGCACGGCCGGGCGCCCGGCCAGTATGTGAATTTTTTCGCGAATTCGCAGAATCCGCATTGCCGAGCGAGGCAGAGCCGGGATTAAGCTGGCACGAGGGCGGAAAGGCCGGGAGATACCGGTCGAGGTGCGCCGGATTTGAAGGGGGAGAGGATTTCATGCCGTCATTTTGGGGAACGGCTGCTGCCGACAGGATCGTCGGCAGCGCCGCGGCGGACCAGATTTACGGCCAGGCCGGTGACGACACGCTCTATGGCGGGGGCGGCGACGACCGGCTGAATGGAGGCCTGGGCGGCGACATCATGGTCGGAGGGCTGGGCGACGACGTCTACTATGTCGCCGCGGCCGGCGATGCGGTGGTGGAGCGCGCCGGCGAAGGCGCCGACTGGGTGCTGGCCTGGATCAGCTATCAGCTCGTTGCCAACGTCGAGCACTTGGCACTGTCCGGGACGGCCGATCTGGCCGGCACCGGCAATGCGCTGAACAACACCATTCTCGGCAACGCCGGGAACAACGTCCTCAACGGCGGTGCCGGGACCGACACGCTGGCCGGGGGCAAGGGCGACGATGTCTACGACGTGGACTCGGCCGGCGACTGGGTCCAGGAGGCGGTGAACGAGGGCTACGACCGGGTGCGGTCCTCGATCAGCTTCGGGCTCGGCGCCAATCTCGAGGAGCTGAACCTGACCGGGTCGGCCGCCATCAGCGGCGCCGGCAACGCGCTCGCCAACACCATCATCGGCAATGCCGGAAACAACCTGCTCAACGGCGCCGCCGGCGACGATCTGCTGATCGGCAGCAAGGGCGACGACATCTATCTCGTCGGCGCGATCGGCGACCGGGTGGTGGAGCAGGCGGGCGAGGGCTTTGACCAGGTGCACGCCTGGGCCAGCCATCAGCTCGCCGCCAATGTCGAGGCCCTGCTCCTGCAGGGCACGGCCGGCATCAACGGCTTCGGCAACGCGCTGGACAACCTGATCATCGGCAATGCCGGGAGCAACGTGCTCAACGGCGGCGCTGGAAACGACACGCTGGTCGGGGGCGAGGGTGATGATGTCTATGACGTGGACTCGATCGAAGACCGGGTTCAGGAGGCGGCGAACATTGGCTATGACCGGGTGCGGGCATCGGTCGGCTTCACGCTCGGCGCCAATCTCGAGGAGTTGAACCTGACCGGCACAGGCGCCATCAATGGCGCCGGCAATGCCCTTGCCAATACCATCATCGGCAATGCCGGAGCTAATGCGCTGACCGGCGGTGCCGGTGATGACGTGCTGGACGGCAGGGCCGGAAACGACCGACTGGTCGGTGGTGTCGGTGATGATGTGTACTACGTGAATGCGCATGGGGATCAAGTCGTCGAAGCAGAGAATCAGGGAATTGATCAGATCCGGTCTTCAGTCAGTTATTTCCTCGGCGAAAATATCGAAAATCTGACGCTAGTCGGCGTCGACCGTATCGGAGGAATTGGCAATCATTACAATAACATCATTGTTGGGAATGGGGGAAATAATACTCTTTCCGGCGGATTGGGGGATGATATTATTGTTGGCGGCGACGGTTCGGATGACTTGTATGGTGGGGCCGGTAAAGACAGAGTTTATGGCGGAGAGGGTAGGGATTTTCTTTATGTTTCCAGCGAAGATCTAATTTATAGCGAATTGTATGATGGAGGTGATGGAATAGATGCTCTTAATTTTGAATATAAATCAGGAAGTAGGGATATAGATATTAGAGGTTTATCTATAATTGACATAGAGTGGATCTCTGTATCATATGACAATCTTGTTGCCAGTTCTGAACAAATAAATGGGTTGAGTCAGATCTATGGTACTAGGTCATTCAGCGGTCAGAATATAAAAATTGCGGATTCCGGAATCATTGATCTTTCAAATTCATCGATAACAAATGTCAATTTTTTCTTATCAGATGAAGGAAATACTTTGAATTTGTCGAATTCATCTGCTGATTTCGCTTATTCGTATTTTATTCAGGGAGGAAGAGGCAACGATATTGTATTCGGAAATGAGTATACTGAAACGATCTATGGTGGGGCGGGAGATGACGTTCTTACAGGTGGAATCAGCGGTGCCGGAATACGGTCGGGCGACTATATGTTTGGAGATCTGGGAAACGATACGCTCTACGGCGGTGCCGGCAGGGATGGTCTCTACGGCGGCTCCGGCAATGATGGATTGATTGGAGGGCGGGACAACGATGGCCTGGAAGGTGGAGATGGCGCGGATCGATTCATCTTCACGGGGGTTGGCGACGGCCTCGATACGATAATGGACTTCAGCTCATCGCAGGGTGACAGGCTGGTCTTTACAGGCCTGCTCCACGGCACCTTCAGCTATCTTGGAGCGGCGTCATTCACAGGCGGCGGCAACAGCCAGGCGCGCTTTGCCGCCGGGCAGTTGTTCGTGGATACGGACGGCAACGGCGCGGCGGACGTCACCGTGAAGCTGACCGGGATCACCGCCGCTTCGCAGCTTCACGCCTCCGATTTCGTGTTCACCTGAGACGTCGGCGGCCGGCATCGGCCGGCCGGAGCGGACAACACATTCAATCGGCGTCGCGCGGCTCGGCCGAGACGGTATCGGGCACCGGCGCGCCGGATTTGAAGGGGGAGAAGATTTCATGCCTGTATTTTGGGGAACGGCGGCTGCCGACGCGATCCTCGGCAGCGCCGGGGCGGACCAGATCTACGGCCAGGCCGGCAACGACACGCTCTATGGCTCGGGCGGCGACGACTGGCTGAACGGAGGCCTGGGCAACGACCTGATGGGGGGAGGGCTCGGCAACGACGTCTACTATGTTGCCGCGGCCGGTGATGCGATCGTGGAGCGGGTGGGCGAAGGCACCGACTCGGTGCTGGCCTGGGTCAGCTATCAGCTCGCCGCCAATGTCGAGGCCCTGATCCTGCAAGGCGCGACCGCCATCAACGGCACCGGCAACGCGCTGAACAACACCATCCTCGGCAACGCCGGGAACAACGTCCTCAACGGTGCCGCTGGTGACGATCAGCTGGTCGGGGGCAAGGGCAACGATATCTATCTCGTCGGCGCGGCTGGCGACCGCGTGGTGGAACAGGCAGGCGAGGGCTTTGACCAGGTTCAAGCCTGGGTCAGCCATCAGCTCGCCGCCAATGTCGAGGCGCTGATCCTGCAAGGCGCGGCCGCCATCAACGGCACCGGCAACGCACTGAACAACACAATCATCGGCAATGCCGGGAACAACATCCTCAACGGCGGTACGGGGAACGACACGCTGGTCGGGGGCGATGGTGGAGATGTCTACGACGTGGACTCAGCCGGCGATCGGGTTCAGGAAGCGGCGGGCGGGGGCCGTGACCTGGTGCGGTCATCGGTCAGCTTCGCGCTCGGCGCCAATCTCGAAGAGCTGACTCTGATCGGTGCCGCCGCCATCAACGGCACCGGCAATGCGCTGGCTAATACCATCACCGGCAATGCCGGAAACAACCTGCTCAACGGCGCCGCTGGCAACGACCTGCTGATCGGGGGCAAGGGCGACGACATCTACTATGCCGCCGCGGCCGGAGACCGGGTCGTGGAGCTGGCGGGCGAGGGTCTCGATCAGGTCGTGGCTTGGATCAGCTATCGGCTCACAACCCATGTCGAGAACCTCACCTTGGCAGGCACGGCTGACCTGGACGGCGCCGGCAACTATTGGAACAACACCATCATCGGCAATGCCGGGAACAACGCGCTTAGTGGCGGAGTGGGCGACGACCTGCTCATCGGTGGCGACGGGGCCGACAAACTCTACGGCGATGCCGGCCGCGATCGTCTCTATGGTGGTGCCGGGAACGATACATTCTATGTCGAGATCGCTCATTTCGTGGTGGGCGAAGTCTACGATGGTGGAGCAGGCGCGGACGGACTTGTTATCGATGGTAATGGTGTCATCGATCTGTTTGCGCTTTCGTTGGTCAGCGTCGAGGCTGTTGCCGAGTTGTTGACCCAAACCACTAATATTTCATGCCAGCAAATTAACAATCTCAATAAAATATCCGTCAGCACGCTGAATGTGCATAACAGTGGCTTCATCGATTTGTCGGATATGGCGTATTTCAACGTTTTCCATTTCAATCTGAGCGGCTTCGGGAATGTGGTGAACGTCGGGTCCAGCTTCGCTGATTTGACTGTCAGCGGTGGGGCTGGGGACGACACGATCACCGGCGGCACTGGTTCTATCGGTGGGGGTGGCGATGATACTCTCGTCGCCTCCACACACGGCGCGACCCTTCGTGGCGGGGCCGGTGACGATACCGTGAGCGGCGGTGCGGGTGGGGACCTGCTCTATGATGGAGCCGGGGTTGACGACGTGTTTGGCGCTGGCGGAAGTGACTACCTGTTTCTCGGCACGGGCGACGTTACCCTTGGTGATCGGTATGATGGCGGCTCAGGTCGCGACACGATTGAGATATTACCGATTTCCGATATTGATATATCTGCTGCTGAGATTTCGGGGTTTGAATATTTGAGTTCGTTTGGAAAGATCCGTGCGACCGCATCACAGATCGACTCTTTCTCTGAAATAAGTGGATCGACAATAGAATTAACAACATCAGGGATCGTCGAATTTTCCGGTCGAGACGTCATATATATTCGTGAGATAATTCTATCATCTCAAGGAAATACCGTAGAAATGGGGAGTGGTAGCTTTTTTGTTACCGGTGGTGCGGGGAACGATGTGATAAATGGCGGAAATTTTGACGATGTAAATACGGGTGGAGCGGGAAATGACGTGCTCTCTGGAAGAGGAGGCCAGGATGCTTTGAGTGGAGAGGCAGGCGACGATTATCTTCGTGGCGATGCCAATGGTGATAGCTTGGTCGGAGACGACGGAAACGACACCCTCTCGGGTGGCGATGGCGGCGACTATCTGGTCGGTGGAGCCGGAAACAACCTTCTCACCGGTGGAGCCGGAGATGACTATTTTCGATTTTCGGCACTCTCGGACGGCCGTGACACAATATCAGATTTCAGCTCGGCGCAAGGCGACAGGTTGGAATTCGAGTATCTTCTTCATGGTTCCTTCAGCTATCGCGGTGCGACTGCCTTCACAGCCAGCGGCAACAGCGAAGCGCGGTTCGAAGGCGGTATGGTGTTGGTCGACGCCGATGGCAACGGCGTAGCCGACATTACTATCATCCTGACCGGCTTCTCCGCGGCGACGCAGCTGACTGCCGCGAATTTTACGATATGGTGAGTTGAATCGACCGGCCTCGTCCCAGCGTTCAATATGCTGGGACGAGGCTATGAGCCCCACTGGTCTCCGCCCCGCATTTCCCGAATGCTGCATTGCAGCATTCGTATGACCTATGGCGAAGCTAAGCGCGCATCTTAGGGGCGACGTCCCGTCACCGGATTCGCCCCTGATGCCGCTGCCGCTCTTCGCTCTGGCCGTTGCCGCATTCGGCATCGGCACCACCGAATTCGTGATCATGGGACTGCTGCCCGACGTGGCGCGGGACCTCGGCGTCACCATCCCGGCGGCAGGCATGCTGGTCTCCGGCTATGCCCTCAGCGTCACCATCGGCGCGCCGATCGTCGCGCTCTTGACGGCGAAGCTGCCGCGCAAGACCACGCTGCTCGGGCTGATGGGCGTCTTCATCCTCGGCAACCTGCTATGCGCGCTGGCGCCCGACTACTGGTCGCTGATGGCGGCGCGGGTGCTGACGGCGCTGTGCCACGGCGCCTTCTTCGGCATCGGCGCCGTCGTCGCCGCCGGCCTCGTGCCGCGGCACCAGCGCTCCCGCGCCATCGCGTTGATGTTTTCCGGCCTCACCCTGGCCAACGTCCTGGGCGTGCCCTTCGGCACCGCGCTCGGCCATGTCGCCGGCTGGCGCGCCACCTTCGGCGCCATCGTGCCGATCGGCATCGCCGCGGCGCTGGCCATCGCCTTCATCCTGCCGCGCGACCGCGAGGCGCCGGCGGGCGACCTGCTGTCCGAATTCTCGGTGCTGCGCAAGCCGCAGGTGCTGCTGGCCATGGCGCTCAGCATCCTGTCCTCGGTCAGCCTGTTCACCGTCTTCACCTACATCACGCCGATCCTCGAGACCGTCTCCGGCCTGACGCCGCAGGGCGTCACCACCGCGCTGCTGCTGTTCGGCGTCGGCATCACCGTCGGCAACCTGTTCGGCGGGCGGCTGGCCGACTGGCGGCTGATGCCGGCGGTGATGATCAGCTTCACCGCGCTGGCCGTGGTCTGCGCCGGCTTCGGCCTGGCCGCGCCCTTCATGGTGCCGGCCGTCGCGGCGATGGTGCTGTGGGGCGTGGTTCAGTTCAGCCTCGGCGCGCCGCTGCAGACCCGGGTGGTCGACCAGGCGCATGAGGCGCCGAACCTGGCCTCGACCCTGAACCAGGGCGCCTTCAACCTCGGCAACGCCGCCGGCGCCTGGCTCGGCGGCGCCGCGATCACCGCCGGCATGCCCTATGGCCAGATCCCCTATCTCGGCGCCGGCGTCGCCGTGATCGGCCTCGCCGTCGCCGTGCTGTCCTACACGCTGGAGAAGCGGGCCCCGGTTCTCGCCTGACGCGTCCATCCCGAGTTGATCGAGGCGGGCACCAAGCTCAAGTTAGCTTGAACGCATGATCGGCACGGTGGCGGAGCCATGGACGGAGTCCTGACGATCAACCAGGTGTCGCGGCGCAGCGGCGTGGCCGCCTCGGCGCTGCGCTACTATGAGGAGCGGGGGCTGATCCGGTCCGAGCGCGCCGGCTCCGGCCATCGCCGCTTCCCCCGCGCGGTGCTGCGGCGGATCGCCTTCATCGTCTTCGCCCAGCGCCTCGGCATGTCGCTGGAGGAGGTGAAGGCGGAGCTGGACACGCTGCCGACCGACCACATCCCCACCGGCGAGGACTGGTCGCGCCTGTCCGGCGGCTGGACCCGGCGGATCGACGAGCGGATCGCCGAGCTGGAGCGGCTGAAATCCGGCCTGGCCGGTTGCATCGGCTGCGGCTGCCTGTCGCTGTCGTCCTGCGGCTTCGTCAATCCGGCGGACCGCGCCGCCCGGCTGGGGCCCGGACCGCGCGTCTGGGTCGGTGACAAGGCGGCCGAGCGGAAGCCGCGCGGGTAGGGCTCAGGCCCGCTTCCAGCGCTGCAGCAGCTCGGTGACGCGGCCGAGGGCGAGGTCGGCCAGCACCGCCAGCGTGCCGACCACCAGCGCGCCCTGGATGACATAGGCCAGGTTGTTGCCGTTCAGCCCGACGATGATCGGCGTGCCCAGGGTCCGGGCACCGACGGTCGAGGCGATCGCCGCGGTGCCGATGTTGATCGCGACCGAGGTGCGGATGCCGGCCAGGATCACCGGCGCCGCCAGCGGCAGCTCGACCGACCACAGCCGCCGGGCTGGCCCCATGCCCATGCCCTCGGCCGCGTCGCGCGCCGCCGGCGGCACCTGCTCCAGCCCGGCGATGGTGTTCTCGACGATCGGCAGCAGGCCGTACAGCGACAGGGCGATCAGCGCCGGCCAGGCGCCGAAGCCGATCAGCGGCACGGCGATCGCCAGCACCGCCACCGGCGGGAAGGTCTGGCCCATCGCCGTCACGGTCTCGACCAGGCCGCGGAACTCGGCCCCGGACCGGCGGGTGACGAAGATGCCGGCGGCGACGCCGATGACGATCGCGATCAGGCTCGACGCCCCGACCAGCAGCACATGCGCCACCACCAGGGCCGGGAAGCTGTCGGCCTCGTAGAAGGGCCGCTCCAGCTGCGGGAACCAGGCGGCGAAGATCGGCTTGGTCAGCTTCAGGCCGAACACCAGCGCGGCGAAGCCGGCGGCCAGCCACAGCAGCGGGTCGCGCCAGGGACGCCAGCCCGGGCGCGGGGAAGCCGCGACAGGCTGGGCAATGCTCATGCCCGCACCAGGTCGTCGAGATGCAGGGCACCCAGCGGCTTGCCGTCGGCCGCCGCCACCGGGGCGCTGTCGGCATGGCGCGCCACCAGGATCGACAGCGCGGTGCGCAGCGAGGCCTCGGCCGGGATCGGTGCGCCCTCGGCCGCCTCGCCGGGCCGCACCCGGTCCGCGGCGGTCTCGGTCGCCAGCAGCTTCAGCCCCAGATCGTCGCGGCCGATGAAGTCGCGGACGAAATCGTTGGCCGGTGCGGTCAGGATCTCGCGCGGGCTGCCCAGCTGCACCAGCCGACCGTGGTCGAGGATGGCGATCTGGGTGGCCAGGCGCAGCGCCTCGTCCATGTCGTGGGTGACGAAGACGATGGTCTTGCCGGTCTCGCGGTGGATCCGCGCCATCTCGCCCTGCAGCGCATCGCGGGTGATCGGGTCCAGCGCGCCGAACGGCTCGTCCATCAGCAGCACCTCGGGGTCGGCCGCCAGCGCCCGGGCGACGCCGACCCGCTGCTGCTGCCCGCCGGACAGCTGGTGCGGGTATTTTTCGGCGAAGCGCGGGTCCAGCTGCAGCAGGTCCAGCAGCTCGCGCACCCGGTCGTCGATCTTCGCCTGCGGCCAGCCCAGCAGGGTCGGCACCGCGGCGATGTTGCGGGCCACGGTCCAGTGCGGGAACAGGCCGATCGACTGGATGGCGTAGCCCATGCGGCGGCGCAGCGCCTCGACCGGGATCGCCGCCACATCCTCGCCGCCGACCCGGAGGCTGCCTTCGCTGTGCGGGATCAGCCGGTTGATCATGCGCAGGCTGGTCGACTTGCCGGAGCCGGAGGAGCCGATCAGGGCGCAGAAGGCGCCGTCCGGAATGGTCAGGGTCAGGTCGTCGACCGCCTTGATGCCGTCGAACAGCTTGCTGACATGCTCGAACTCGATCATGCGGCTCTCCTCGCCGGGGACGGGGCTTGCAGGGCGGCGACCAGGATGCGGAACAGGGCGTCGACCGCCACCGCCATCAGGATGATCGGCAGGGCGCCGAGCAGCACCAGGTCGAGGGCGTTGGCGAACAGGCCCTGGAACATCACGGCGCCGAGGCCGCCGGCGCCGATCAGCGCCGCCACCGCGGCCAGGCCGATGGCCTGGATCAAGGTGATGCGCAGGCCGGACAGGAAGACGGGCAGGGCCAGCGGCACCTCGACCTTGCGGAAGATCTGGCGCCTTGTCATGCCGATGCCGCGGGCGGCGTCGATCACCCCGGCCTCGACCTGGTCCAGCCCGGCGGCGGTGTTGCGGGCGATCGGCAGCAGCGAATAGAGGGTCAGCGCGATCACCGCCGGGGTGAGGCCGATGCCGCTGACCCCGAGCCAGGGCAGGGCCGCGGACAGGGCCGAGAGCGGCGCGATCAGCAGGCCGAACAGGGCGATCGACGGGATCGTCTGGATGATGCCGAGGATCGAGAAGATCGGACCGCGAGCGGCGGCGGAGCGGTGCGCGGCGATGCCCAGCGGCACCCCGATCAGCAGCGTCGGCACCAGCGCCAGCCCGACCAGCAGCAGGTGGCGCAGCACCTGCGGGCCGAACACGCCGTGCTGCTGGACGTACTCCTTCATCAGCGACAGCTGGTCGACCGCGCCGCCGGCGATCAGCGCCGTGACCGGCACCGCCAGCAGCAGCGCCGCGCCCAGCCGGGCGAGGGGACCGAGCCGCAGCCGGCGGGCGCCGTCGGCCGCGGCCAGCAGCGCGGCCAGGGCCAGAATCCAGAAGCCGGCGCCGAGCGAGGTGCGGGCCGAGGGCCGGGCGCCGGCGGCCAGCAGCTCGGCCTGGATCCCGGCCAGCCAGACCAGGCCGATGGCGATGCCGATGCCGGCGATCAGCTGCGCCGCCAGCGTCCAGCGCCGGGCCGGCACGGCGGCGCCGACCAGCAGCAGGACGGCCGCGGCGACCGGCAGCACTGCCCAGGGGGCGGCGAGATCGAACACGCCGATCGGCTTGCCGGACAGCAGCCGGTTCGGCGCGTTGGTCAGGATCGGCAGCGCCAGCCCCCCGGCCAGCGCCACCCCCCCCAGCACCAGCAGCACGCGGTTGCGGATGACGGTCATGCGGCGATCAAAGCATCGGCCCGCCCGTCCTGTCGTGCCTTACTTCACGAACCCCTTCGCCTTCAGGTACTCAGCGGCGACCGCTTGCGGGTCCTCGCCGTCGACCGCGATCTTGCCGTTCAACTCCTGCAGGGTCTTGAGGTCGAGCGAGGCGAAGACCGGGTCCAGCGCGTCCTTGATCTTCGGGTACTTGGCCAAGGTGTCGGCGCGGATCGTCGCCGCCGGCTCATAGACGATCTGCGCGCCCTTGCTGTCGTCCAGCACCACCAGCCCGACCGAGGAGATGGCGCCATCGGTGCCGTACACCATGGCGGTGTTGACGCCGGAGGTCTGCTCCGCCGCGGCGCGGATGGTGGCCGCGGTGTCGCCGCCGGCCAGGGTGATGATCTGGTCCTGGTTCAGCTTGAAGCCGTAGACCGACTGGAACGAGGGCAGGGCTGCCGGGCTCTCGACGAACTCGGCCGAGGCCGCCAGCTTGACCTCGCCGCCGTCCTTCACCCATTTGGCGAAATCCTCCAGCGTCTTCAGCTTGTTGGCGTCGGCCACCTCCTGCCGCACCGCCAGCGCCCAGGTGTTGTTGGCGGGCGCCGGGGCCAGCCAGACGATCTTGTTCTGGGCCTCGTCCAGTTGCTTGACCTTGTCGTAGCCCGCCTGCGCGTTCTTCCAGGCCGGGTCGGTGTCGATGTTGAAGAAGAAGGCGCCGTTCCCGGTGTATTCCGGATAGGCGTCGATCTCGCCGGACAGGATCGCGCTGCGCACGATCTTGGTGGTGCCCAGCTGCAGCTTGTTCTCGGTCGGAATGCCGTTGGCCTCCAGCACCTGCAGGATGATGCTGCCCAGCAGGCGGCCCTCGGTGTCGATCTTCGAGCCGACGCGGACCGCATCGGCGGCCATGGCGGCGGAGGCGGCCAGCAGGCCGGTGCCGAGCGCGGCGGCGACCAGGAGGCGTTTGAACGGGGAGCGGGTCATGGGTGCTGCCTTCTCTGTTCGGGCCGGACGGAACGGAGGGTTCCCCTCTCCGAATACGTTCGCCGGCTCGCTTGTTCCGGTTGCAGGCAGGCAGCTTAATTGACGCTTGGCAAACGTCAATTCGATAAGAAAAATCTTAAGAAATTTGTAGAAAATCGGAATAAGAAAGCCTCCCCCAAAACTGTCATGCCCGGGCTTGACCCGGGCATCCAGAGTCTGTCGAGACCCACTGGATTGCCGGGTCAAGGCCGGCAATGACAGTATGGGACAGGCTGAGCCCTCAGCTCAGTCCCAATGTCCCGCGCAGTTGCGACAGGTCCTCGGCCAGGGCGGTGATCGGGCCCTTCAGCGCGTTGCGGTCGGCCTCGGTCAGCTTGTCGTAGGTCTCGTAGCCGCCATCCGGGGTCTTGTACTTGGCCAGGATGCCGTCGACCGTCTTGAAGTTGGCGTCGACCTTGGTCAGCAGCGCCTTGTCGCTCTTCTCCAGGATCGGGCGCAGCAGGTCGACGATGGTCTTGGCGCCGTCGACATTGGCCTGGAAGTCCCACAGGTCGGTGTGGCTGTAGCGGTCTTCCTCGCCGGAGATCTTGGTGGCCGCGACCTCCTCGATCAGCGCCGCGGCGCCGCCCACCACCTTGTCCGGCGGGGTGGTCAGATCCTTGATCCGGCCCTGCAGGTCGATCACGTCGGCCAGCAGCTTATCGGCGAAGGGGGCGAGGCCCTCGGTCGACTGCTTGGCGAACAGCCCGTATTCGATGCGGTGGAAGCCGGTGAACTCCGGGTCCTCCTCGTTCTTCGCGTGGTCGTCGGCGCGCGAGTCGATGGCGGCGTCGAGGTCGCTGAACAGCTCGGCCAGCGGCTCGATCCGCTCGTAATAGACCCGGCTCGGGGCGTACAGCGCCTGCGCCTTCTTCAGGTCGCCGGCCTTCACCGCCGCGGTGAACTGGCGGGTGTGCTCGACGAACTGATCGACCTCGCCGATGACCCAGGTCTTGTACTTGGCGATCGGCTCGACCAGCTCGAGCGGCGAGGGCGGCGCGGCCAGGGCCCCGGACGCGGCCAGCAGCGCGGCCGCGCTCAGGCTGAGAGTCAGAATGCGTTTCATAATCAATCCCCTCCTAGGATAGGACCGGGTGAGATTGTCACCCGGTGCTCAGGCCCTTCCGGCCCTCAGGTCGACACGGATTGCAGCAGCCCCTGGCCGAGATAGCCGTCCTTGTCCGGCACCCCCGGCAGGGCGAAGAAATAGCCGCCGCCGGTCGGCTTGATGTACTCCTCCAGCGGCTCGCCGTTCAGCCGGTCCTGCACCGCGATGAAGCCGGCGTTCAGGCTCGACTGGAAGCAGATGAACAAGAGGCCCATGTCGAGCTGGCCCGACCTGGTGACGCCGCGCGAATAGTTGAATGCGCGGCGCAGGATCAGGCTGTTCGCGGTCTCGTGGGTGCGCGGATTGGCCAGGCGGATATGGGCGTCGAGCGGCATGGTCTTGCCCTCGGAGTCACTGGAGTAGTCCGGCACGTCGAACTCGTCCTTCAGGCCCAGGGCGGCGCCGGACGCCTTCTCGCGGCCGATGATGGTCTGCTGTTCCCCGAGCGGGGTGCGGTCCCAGCGCTCGACGAAGTTGCGGACGATGCGCACCACCTGATAGGTGCCGCCGACCGTCCAGGCCGGCTCCTCGGCGCCCGGCTTGATCCAGACGATCCGGTCCATCATCGTGCCGTCGGCCGGGTTCGGGTTGGCGGTGCCGTCCTTGAAGCCCAGCAGGTTGCGCGCCGTCTCCTTGCGGCCGGCCTTGCTGGTCGCGGCCGGCAGGAACCCGTCCAGCTTCCAGCGCAGGCTCAGCAGGTCGGGCGTCGCCTTCACCATCGCGCGCAGGGCGTGGATGTTGGCCTCCGGCGTGTTGGACGAGAACTGCAGCAGCAGGTCGCCGTGGCAGGATTCCGGGTCCAGCGCGTCGTTCGGGAAGCTGGTCATCGCCGCCAGCTCGCGCGGCTTCACCGCGGCCAGGCCGAAGCGCCGGTCGAACAGCGAGACGCCGACGGCGGCGGTGACGGTCAGGTTGTCCGGCACGATCACCGGCCCCAGCACGCCGGAATCGGCCGGCGGGAATTTCGGGTCCAGCTCCGGCGGGGTGCCGCCGCCCATCAGGAAGGCGATGCGCTCGGTCAGGGTGCGGAACATCCGCTCCAGGTCCGGCCGCGAGGTCGCCAGCACGTCGAAGGACGCGACCAGGCCCGCGGCGGGCGAGGGGGTGACGATCCCCGCCTGATGCTCGCCGTAGAAGGGCTGCACCTGCTGCGCCGCCTCGGTGTCGCGGCCGGGCGGCTGCTTCATCGACTGGGCGACGGCCGGCGCCGCGGCCAGCGCGCCGAGCGCGGCGCCGCCGCCGGCCAGGCCGCGCAGGACGCTGCGCCGGCTTGGAGTGGTCGGGTCGGTGGAAGAGATGGTGGTCTTGCCCTGTTCGTCGGTCATGGCGGTTCGTCCGGTCAGTCCAGCCCCAAGGCGGTGCGCAGCTTCGGCAGGTCGTCGGCCAGGGCCGTCACCGGGGGCTGCAGCCCGGTGCGGTCGTCGCGGGTCAGCGCCAGCCCGGCCGCGGTCAGGTTGCCGTCGACCCGGTCGCTCAGCGCCTTGTCGGCCTTCTGGCTCAGCGGGCGCAACAGCCCGACGATGCGGGCCGCGCCCTCGAGATCGGCCTTGGCGGCGGCGGGGTCGAGGCCCGGCTCGGCGGCCAGGCGGGCGATCACCGTGGCGGCGCCGCCGGCCATCTTCTCCGGCGGGATCGACAGGTCGGCGATCCGGGCCTGCAGCGCCTGCACATCGGCCGCCAGCTTGTCGGCGACCGACCCGAGCCCGTCTGTCGTGCCTCCGGTGAACAGCCCGTATTGCAGGCGTCGGAAGCCGGTGAAGCCCGGATCCTGCTCCTTCTTCTCGAAATAGTCGGCGCGGGCGTCCAGCGCCGTGTCGAGATCGGCGAACAGGTCGGCGATCGGCTTGATCCGCTGGTAATGGATCCAGGCCGGGGCCAGCAGGTCACGGGCCTTTGCCAGGTCGCCGGCCTTGACCGCGGCGACCAGCGGCGGTGTGGCGTCGGCCAGGGCCTTGGCCTCGGTGGTGACGTAGACCTTGTATTCGGCGATCGGCCCGATCAGCTCGATCAGCGACGGCTGCAGCGCCTGCGCCGGGGCGTTCTTCGCCGCGGTCACGGTCAGGGTGCCGCGCGGGTTGCTCAACAGGCCGCAGGTGATCTGGTAGGCGCCCGGCTCCAGCTTGGCCGTCAGGCTCTGGGTGAAGCCGGGGGCGATGTTCTCGCGCTCCTCCACCACCATCACGCCCTGCAGGATCTCCCATTCCAGCGCGCGGTCGCTGGCGTTCTTGACCTGGAAGGTGACGCGGCCGGCCTCGACCGTCAGGTCGTTCGGCTCGCAGCTCTTGGCGGTGATGGTTACGGCGTTGCCGCCCGCGGCGGCCTTCGGCGCGCCGGCGCGGTACAGATAGGCGTAGACGCCCAGGCCGGCGACGGCGACGGCCAGGAGGGCGACGACGCCGATGCCGATCCGGGTGGTGCGCTGCAGGGACATTCTGGCTCCGGCCTCAGGCGTTCGATCGCGCTTCCTGCGCCACCCGGCCGCCGCTCAGGAACAGCGGCAGGGTGACGAGGAGGAAGAGGATGTAGACGGCGACCTCGCCGACCGTCGGCGTGTCCTGGTAGCCGAAGATGCCGGCCAGGACCGAGCCGAGCGGCCCGTCGATCGGCAGGATGTGGCTGAGGTCGAAGGCGATCTCCTGCAGCCCGTTCCACAGCCCGGCCTCGTGCAGCGCCCGCAGCGACCCGGCCAGCAGGCCGGCGGCGACCACCAGGATGAACAAGCCGGTCCAGCGGAAGAAGCGCTTCAGGTTCAGCCGGACGCCGAACCAGAAGATGGCGAAGCCGACCGCGACGGCGACCAGAACCCCGGCCAGGGCGCCGATCGGCGCCTCCAGCCCGACATCCTGCTGGAAGGTGGCCAGCAGGAAGAACACCGATTCCAGCCCCTCGCGGGCGACCGCGAAGAAGGCCATGCCGATCAGCGCCAGGCCCTTGGCGTCGGGCCCGTCCAGCGCGGCGTCGACCGAATGCTGCAACTGCGCCTTGAACGAGCGCGCGGCCTTGCGCATCCAGAACACCATCGAGGTCAGGATGCAGACGGCGACGAGGCCGACGATCGCCTCGAACAGCTCCTGCTCGCGCTGCGGGAACTCAGCGCTGACCAGGGTCAGCACGATGCCGACGGCGATGGAGAGCAGGACGGCGATGGCGATGCCGATCCAGATCAGGGGCATCCATTGCGACCGGCCCGTCTGGCGCAGATAGCCGGCGATGATGCCGACGATCAGGGCGGCCTCGATGCCCTCGCGCATCATGATCAGGAACGGTACCAGCATCCCGACATCATCCCAAACCCGCCGCCCTGCGGCGGCCCTCATGCCCGCGACAGTTGCGAGCAAGAATGCGTATCTCTCGCAATTCTTCTGCTCCGATCGCCCGGCGTTGTCGAGGCCGCTTCGCTGCGAGATCGGTTAAATTTGTCGTAATCCGCCGGCGCGCCGGCCTTCCGGCCGGAACCGGCGATGCGCGGCTGCTGTTGGCGGAGGAGAGAAGGAGCCCGCCCATGCCCGAGACCGGAACGAACAAATCCGCCGCCAGCGCCGCGGCGGAGCTTGCAGGATCGAAATCGACGCGCGCCGCCGCCGAGATGGATGCGGCGACGACCGAAGCGGAGGCCGCCCGCCACGATCTGGAGGCGGATCTCCGCGCCCTGCGCGAGGACGTCGCCCGCCTCGGCGAGACCGTGGCGTCGATGGCTCAGGACCGGGCGAATGCGCTCGACGAGGCGGTGCATCGCAACCCCTGGTCGGCCGTGGTCGCCGCGGTCTGCGTCGGCTTCTGCCTCGGCCTCAGGGCCCGGCGGTAGGCCTCAGTCCGCGGTCGACGCTGCCCGCCGGGCCGCCGCCAGCGCCTCGGCCGGGTCCGCCTTGAAACGCACCAGGGGCGGCCGCACGCCGTGGGCCAGCAGCGCGCGCAGGATCGGCCGGCGGGCGCCGGCGATATAGACCACGGCGCCCTGGCGGCGGGCCTTGCGGGCAAAGCCCTCGATCGTGGCGGCGGCGGTGGAATCGATCACCGGCACCGCCGAGAAGTCGACGACATAGGCCTTCGGGTGCTCGCCGATCCGGTCCAGCGCCGCCGCCACACCGGCCGCGGCGCCGAAGAAGAAGGCGCCGGAGATCTTGTAGGCGACGACGTCGCGGTCGGTGGCCATCTCCGCGTCATAGGGTGCCCGGCCGTTGCCGTTGGTCGTGTCGGGCCGATCAACCTCCACCGCCTGCGCCATGCGGTGCAGGAACAGCAGCGCGCCGAGGCCGAAGCCGACGAGGATCCCTTCGGTCAAATCGCGGAACACCACCAGGCCGAAGGTCGCCAGCAACACCACGGCGTCGCCGATCGAGGCACGGATCAGCGTCCCGAACTGGTGCTTCTCGGCCATGGTCCAGGCCACCACTGCCAGCACCCCGGCCAGGGCCGAGAGCGGGATGAAGGCGGCCAGCGGCGCCGCCGCCATCATGAACAGCAGCAGGAACACCGAATGCAGCATGCCCGACACCGGGCCGCGCGCGCCGGCGCGGACATTGGTGGCGGTGCGGGCAATCGTGCCGGTGACGCAGATGCCGCCGAACAGGGCGGAGGCGATGTTGGCCAGCCCCTGGGCCACCAGTTCGCAGTTCGAGCGGTGGCGGCGCCCGGTCATGCTGTCGGCGACCACGGCCGACAGCAGGCTCTCGATGCCGCCCAGGAGGGTGAAGGACAGGGCCGCCGGCAGCACCGCCTGGATCCGCGCCCAGGACAGGTCGGGCAGGTGCGGGGCGGGCAGGGCGGACGGGATGCCGCCGAAACGGCTGCCGATGGTCTCGACCGGCAGCTGCAGCAGGACGGCCAGGATCGAGGCCAGGGTGACCGCGATCAGGTAGGACGGCCAGTGCGGCCGCAGCCGGCGGACCAGCAGGATGGCTCCGATCGACAGCGCGGCGACGGCGATGGCCGCGCCGCTGGCCGTCGGCAGGGCCCGGCCCAGCGCCTCCAGCTTCGGGATGAAGGGGCCGGGCTCCGGCCCGTCCAGGGACAGGCCCAGCAGATCCTTCAACTGGCTGGCGAAGATGATCATGGCGATGCCGGCGGTGAAGCCGACGGTCACCGGGTAGGGGATGTATTTGATGAAGGTGCCCAGCCGCAGCAGGCCGATTGCCGCCAGCATCAGCCCGGACAGGAAGGTCGCCAGCAGCAGCCCGTCGACGCCGTGCTGGGCCACCGTGGCGGCCACCAGCACGATGAAGGCGCCGGCCGGGCCGCCGATCTGGAACCGGCTGCCGCCCAGGGCCGAGACGATAAAGCCGCCGACGATCGAGGCGTAGAGGCCGCGGTCCGGGGTGACGCCGGAGGCGATGGCGATCGCCATCGACAGCGGCAGGGCCACGATCGCGACGGTCAGCCCGGCCACGGCGTCGGCCTTGAGGTCGGCGAGGCGGTAGCGCTCGCGCAGCACGGTCACGAGCTTCGGCGTGAACAGCTCGATGAAGGACGGATCATGACTGCGAGCCACCATGGGCCTCGACGCTCCCAACACCGCAGGGGCGGCGGGATCGTCGGGTCGGCCGGCGGTCGCCGTCGCTGAACAGTCAGCCGGTGCCGCCCTCCGGCACCCGTGGGGTCTTGAACCGCACCCCGCGGCCGCCTTCGCGGCTCACCGCATGATCGCCGATCAGCTCGACCCCGGCCCGGTCGAAGGCCTCGACCACCTTGGTCAGCGTGTCGACCACGCCGCGGACGTTGCCCTCGCTGGCCTCCATGCGCTGGATCGTCGGCAGCGACACCCCGGACAGCTCGGCGAGCTGCCGCTGGTCGATGCCGAGCAGGGCGCGGGCGGCGCGCATCTGGGCGGCGGTGATCATGCAGTTTCCTCTGACATATTTAAGGTATCAAGCAGCAGGAGTGATGTCTAGAACATCATTATGGATGGCTTGTGCCTGAATCTTGTGGTCGCGCTGCGCATCGGCCCTGCGGCTGTCGGAGGGGCGCCATCCGACCATGCTTCCCCGGCCGAGGGAAGGGCCTGCTGCTGGACATCGCCGAGGGCGCGCTGAAGGCCAGGATCGATGCCGCCCTGACCGCGCCGAAGGCCGACGGCTCGCTGGCGAAGCTGTCGCAGCGGTGGTTCGGGCAGGACTACACCCAGGACTGAAAAAGGGAAGGGGCGGGGCCTGGTGCGCCCGCCCCTCCAGCCTCACTTCGCCGCGGTGAGGTCCAGGGCTGCGGTCAGGTCGCCCAGCGGCGGGTTGCCGTTGGCGGCGATCCCAGCATCCCGCGCGGCGATGCCCGGCAGCTCGGGCAGGGCGAAGCGGTGGGTGATGAAGCGTAGGATCGAGGTCGTGTCGTAGGGCGTGTGGTCGACGAAGCCCTTCTTCGCGAAGGGCGAGACGATGATCGCCGGGATTCGGTTGCTCGGCCCCCAGCGGTCGCCCTTCGGCGGCGCCACATGGTCCCAGAAGCCGCCATTCTCGTCATAGGTCACCACCACCAGCATGTGCGGCCATTGCGGGCTCTTCTGCAGATGGTCGATCAGCATGGCAAGATGGGCGTCGCCCGAGGCGACGTCGGCGTAGCCGGCATGCTCGTTCAGATTGCCCTGCGGCTTGTAGAAGGTGACCTGCGGCAGGGTGCCGGCATCGATCGCCTTGACCAGCTCGGCCCCGTCCAGCCCGCCGTCGCGCAGATGCTCCTGCCGCGCCGCGGTGCCGGGCGCGAAATTGGCGAAGAAATTGTAGGGCTGGTGATGGTACTGGAAGGCCGGGACCGGCGTCTGGTTGCCATGGTCCAGCACCGACTGCCAAGCGCCGGAATACCAGGCCCAGCCGATGTGCTTGGCACTCAGCAGGTCGCCGATGGTGATTTCGGTCTGCGGCGGCAGCGTGGTCGGCGCCATCGGGTCGGCCAGCGCCGGGTCGCCGCCCTCGGCCGGCTTGTTGGCGCTCGGCTGATAGGGCGGCTGCATCGTGTTCACGGCGAAGAAATCGGGCGTCAGGTTGCCGTCGGCCACGAATTTCGGGATGCCGTCCATCGCCGATTTCGGCGAGTTCGGCGCCACGGTCAGGCTGACGCCGTCCGGGTCGACCACCGCGATCGACGGCTTGGCCGCGGCTTTGTCGGCGTCCGGATAGCGGGCGACGCAGGCGCAGGCCAGCCAGATATGGTTCATGAAGGAGCCGCCGAAGGCGCCCATGAAGAAGTGGTCGGCCAGCGTGTATTGCTGGGCGATGGTCCACATCGCGGTCTTCGAGCCGTCGAGATGGCCCATCACCTCGGCTCCGGCATCGGCCCAGGCGACGAACTTGTCGTTCCTGCCGCCGTCGATCTGCATCTGGTTCTGGTAGAAGCGGTGCCACAGATCGTGGGTGATGGTGCCGACCGAGACGTTCAGCCCCTGCGGGTCGTCCATGGCGAAGGGGGCGTTCGGCAGATGCTCGGTCTGGGCCTGGGTCACCGGCGGGGTCACGCCCTTGGCGGTCAGCCCGTCCCACACCGGCGGCAGCTCCTTCAACGGCGTGCCGTCGCGATCGAGCTGGGTCTTGGCCGTATCCGTCGCGTTCGCCAGACCGTCGGCGCCCGGGAAGGCGCCGTACAGGTTGTCGAAGCTGCGGTTCTCGGCATAGATCACGACGACGGTGTCGATGGCGCGCAGCGCCTTGGTCTGGGCGGTGTCGGCGCTGCCCGGCGCGTCGGCGGCCAGCAATGGCGGCGCGAGCAGCCCGGCGGCGCCGGCCGCGAGGGCGGTGGCGATCAGTTTGCGCATATGGCTTCCCCTTGGCTCCCGGCGCCGAGGCCCCGGTGGCTGCGATCCCCCTTCCGCGCGCCAGCACTGGCGCGAAGCGGGCTGTCGCTCAAGTGAAACTTTTTCGGCATAGATAGGCGTCTGCGGGCCGGGTCCGGCGCCGCGTCACGCAGATCACGGGATGGCCGGAATGGCGTTGCGAACGGGTCGCTGGGGAGCGATGGGCGGCGGTCTGGCCGCGGCGGTTCTGACGGTCTCCGCCGCCACCGCCGGGTCCCACCCGGATGGCGGCCTGTCGCGGGCCGAGGTGCGGCGCCAGGCGGAAGAACTGACCGCGCTGGGCCGCGCCATGTTCGTCGACCCGTCGCTCTCGGCCTCGGGCAAGCTCTCCTGCAGCTCCTGCCACGATCCCCAGCAGGGCTTCGGCCCCACCAACGCGTTGCCGGTGCAGATGGGTGGAGGCGACATGGCCAAGCCCGGAATCCGTGCGGTGCCGTCGCTGACCTATCTCCAGGCCGTGCCGCCCTTCACCGAGCATTTCTTCGACTCGGAGGACGATTCCGATGAGAGCGTCGACAACGGCCCGACCGGCGGCCTGACCTGGGACGGCCGGGTCGACCGCGGCGCCGACCAAGCGGCGATCCCGCTGCTCTCCGATTTCGAGATGGGCAATGCCGGCCCCGACGAGGTCGTCACCAAGGCGCTCGCCGCCGGCTATGGCGACGCGCTGCGCCGGATCTACGGCGACGACGTGCTCAAGGACCGCAAGGCGCTGTATGCCGGCATCCTCAAGGCCTTCGAGGTCTATGAGCAGGACGCCGCCAGCTTCTACCCCTACAGCAGCAAATACGACGCCTGGCTGGCCGGCACGGCGACGCTGACGCCGCAGGAGGCGCGCGGCCTGGACCTGTTCAACGACCCGGACAAGGGCAACTGCGCCGAATGCCATATCAGCCAGCGCGGCAATGATGGCACCCCGCCGCAGTTCAGCGACTACGGCCAGATCGCCATCGCCTTGCCCCGGAACACGCAGATCCCGGCCAATGCCGACCCGGCCTATGTCGACCTCGGCGTCTGCGGGCCGCAGCGCACCGACCTGAAGGACCATCCGGAATATTGCGGCCTGTTCCGCACCCCCAGCCTGCGCAACGTGGCGCTGCGCCGGACCTTCTTCCACAACGGCGTGTTCCACAGCCTGCGCGATGCGGTGGCGTTCTATGTGACGCGCGAGACCGATCCCGGCCGCTGGTATCCGCGCAACCCGGACGGCAGCGTGCGGATCTATGACGACCTGCCGCCCCAGTACCGGGCGAACATCAACCGCGACCCGCCCTTCGACCGCCATCTCGGCGACGCGCCGGCCCTGACCGACGCCGAGATCGACGATGTGGTCGCCTTCCTGAAGACGCTCACCGACGGCTACCACCCGCCGTCCTGAGCTGGACCGGCGCGACACGGCGCCGCGCCGTCGATTGCGGCGCCCCGCCGCCGGGCCAATAGCCCCGGCGGACGGGGGATGCCCGCGCCTGCGGGCCCGACCGGAGAGTTGCGATGACACCCCAGGAACGCGAGCTGCTGACCAGCCTGGTCGCCCGGCTGAAGCAGGCCCCGCCCGCCGAGACCGACGAGGAGGCGGCGGCGATGATCCGGGACCTGGTCCGCGACCTGCCCGACGCGCCCTATCTGCTGGCCCAGACCGTGCTGATCCAGGATTTCACCCTGCACCAGGCCCAGTCCCGGATCGCCGAGCTGGAGCGCCAGGCCCAGCCACAGCGCAGTGCCGGCGGCGGCAGCTTCCTCG
>NZ_JBQJIK010000039.1:0-73962 GCF_052078665.1 Inquilinus sp. CA228
CCGAAGCGCCGGCGAGCCTCTTCCTTCTCGTCCTCGGTCTCGGCGCCGTCATAGACCGCGGCGCCCATGGCCAGCATCACCCGCAGCTCGGGCGACGCCTCGTCGGTCGTCCCGGCCGGTCGGGCCGCGGCCTTCCTCGGCCGCGCCTCGGGCGGACGGGACATCTTGTCCTCCAGCAGCAGGGTCAGACGCACCGAGCGGGCGATGCCGGCGATCCGGGTGCAATAGTCGACGCCGGGCTGCGGCGCCTCGACCGCCTCGGTGCGGGCCGCCTCGGCGACCTCCATCTGGATCTCGGTCAGCCGGGCGAGCACGCGCAGACGCCGCGCCGCCCGCTCCTCCGCGGGAGCGGCCGGGGCCTCCGAAACCGAATCGGTCTGCGCCTTGTCCATAGAACGTAGCATGAACAAGATCGCAAATTAATGCAACCGAACAATGTGTTAACTAACTCCGCCCGATTCCCGGCTCGGGCGGCGGCAGGCTGGATCGCCACGCCCCTGCGGGGCTCGCGATGACGGTGGAGGGGTCCCGGCGCTTGACCCTGTTTTGAATCCACGACACACTTCCAAAACGTTTTGGGAAACGCCCCGGCGTCGTCCAAATCGTTTTGGAATCAAATGCGGAACAGGGAGGCCGGCGGGTGACGGCGCAGCGGCAGATCCGCTTGAAGGAGCTGGCGGCGAAGCTCGGCCTGTCGCCGACCACGGTGTCGCGCGCCCTGGCCGGCTATTCCGACGTCAGCGCCGAGACCCGCCGCCGGGTCGAAGAGGCCGCCCGCACCCATGGCTATGTCGCCAGCCGGATCGGCCGCATGCTGGTCTCGGGCCGCACCAACATCGTCGGCGTGCTGCTGCCGATCAGCGCCCACAACTTCATGGATGATTTCCTCGGCCAGTTCCTGTCCGGCGTCGCCGACGGGCTGGCCGGGCGCGGCCGCGACCTGTTCCTGGCCGCCGTGCCGCGCGGCCAGGACGACCTGACCGTGCTGAGGCACGTCGTCGATGGCGGCCATATCGACGCCGTGGTGATCAACCGCGTCACCCACGACGACCCGCGCGTGCGCTATCTGATCGAGCGCCGCTTCCCCTTCGTCGCCCATGGCCGGCTGCTGGACCCGCCGCCGGCCTATCCCTGGTTCGACACCGACGGCGAGGCCGCCTTCGCCGGGCTGGTCGACCGGCTGCACGCGCTGGGCCACCGCGAGTTCGCGCTGCTGGGGCCGAGCGAGCCCTACAGCTATGCCGAGTTCCGGCGCCGCGGCTTCGAGAGCGCCCTGGCCGGGCACGGCATCCGCCTGGCGCCGGAGCGGCTGCCGACGGTGCCGGTCGCCGACCGCGCCGCCGCCATCGCCGCGTCGCAGCGCCTGTTCGCCCTGCAGCCGCGCCCGACCGCGATCATCGGCATGACCGACCGGCTGGCGCTGGCGGTGATGGAGGCGGCGCAGGAGGCGGGCCTGCGCATCCCCGCCGACCTGTCGGTCGTGGGCTTCGACGACGTGCCGATCGCTGCCTATGCCCGGCCGCCGCTGTCGACCTTCGACCAGGACATCGAGCGCAGCGCCGCGGTCATCGCCGGCATGGTGGTGGACGTGATCGAGAGGGGGTTCGACGGCGTCCAGCCGCGCCTCGCCGAGGTGACCTTCGTCGACCGGGCCAGCCACGGCCCGGCCGCGAAGCCACGGAAACGCGCCCGCCCCGGGTGACCAGGGCCGGCGTGAATTGGACCGGCACCGTGGAGGCCGGCCGCAGACAAAGAGGGAGGACAGGAATGACCATCCGGACCACAGCCGCCGCTTTTGCCGCCGGCCTGATCGGCCTCGGCCTGGCCGGCGCCGCCGGCGCCCAGGAGATCCTCTTCTGGTCGACCCAGGCGACGCCGGTCGAGGAATCGCAGGCGATGCGCGAGAGCGTGCTGGCCGGCTTCGGCAAGCCGGTGACCTATTCGGCGCAGGAGCCGGGGCCGTTCATGACCCGCATCCAGGCCGAGCTGAAGGCCGGGTCCGGCGCCGTCACCGTCATCGGCGGGCTGCATGGCGAGTTCGCCAGCATCCCGGACGGGCTGGTCGACCTGTCCGGCATCGTGCCCGACGGCGCCATCGCCAAGCCCTATCTCGATCTCGGCAGGCTCGGCACGGCCGAGCAGAAATACCTGCCCTGGATGCAGGCGACCTATGTCATGGCCGCCAACAAGCAGGCGCTGCAATACCTGCCGCAGGGCGCCGACATCAACGCCCTGACCTATGACCAGCTGGCCGCCTGGGGCAAGGCGATGGCCGCGGCCGCCGGATCGCCCAAGATCGGCTTCCCGGCCGGGCCGAAGGGGCTGATGCACCGCTTCTTCCAGGGCTATCTGTACCCGTCCTACACCGGGTCGCCCGTGGTGAAGTTCAAATCGCCCGAGGCCGAGGCGATGTGGACTTCGTTCCGCGACTTCTGGGCCACCTCCGTCACCCCGGCCTCGACCGGCTACGCCTTCATGCAGGAGCCGCTGCTGACCGGCGATGTCTGGGTCGCCTGGGACCATGTCGCCCGGCTGAAGGACGCGCTGAACCAGAAGCCGGACGAGTTCGTGGTGTTCCCGGTGCCGGCCGGGCCGGCCGGGCGCGCCCATATGCCGGTGCTGACCGGCATCGGCATCCCGAAGACCAGCAATTCGCCGGAGGACGCCAGGGCGCTGGTGGCGCATATGGAGACGCCGGAGAACCAGATCGCGACGATGAAGGCGACCGGCTTCTTCCCGGTGGTCGAGGTCAAGCTGCCGGACGACGTGCCGACCAGCATCAGGATGCTGCAGCCGGTGGTGGCGGCGCAGAGCGCGGCCAAGGATTCCCTGCCGGTGCTGCTGCCGATGGGGCTGGGCGACGCCGGCGGGCGCTACAACAAGGTGTTCAGCGACACCTTCCAGCGCATCGTGCTGTCCGGCCAGGACGTGCGTGAGGTGCTGGACGAGCAGGCGCAGAGCCTGCAGGCCATCTTCGACGAGAAGGGCGCGCCGTGCTGGGCCCCGGATCCGGTCGGGACCGGGCCGTGCAAGGTTCAATGAGCGCCGAGGCCATGAATTTCACCCTCCCCCTCCCCTTGCGGGAGGGGGTTGGGGGGAGGGGTCTGGTGCCGTCGGCATCGACGCCGAACGGGTGTTGCGACCCGGTCGTCGCCCTGGACGATCAGGCATCGGCTCTCTTCGATCGACACCCCCTCCCCCTACCCCCTCCCGCGAGGGGAGGGGGAGAGTGGAAGGCTGGGGCCGCTCCGATCGATGGACTGACCGAAACGTCCGGCACCGCTTCCCACCCTGCCGCGCCTGACCGACGGAGCCCGCCATGAGCGACGCCCGCTTGCTGCCCTATATCCTGCTGGCCCCGGCCACCGTGTTCCTGCTCGGCTTCTTCCTGGTGCCGTTCGGGCAGGTGGCGGTCGAGGCCTTCACGCAGTACGGCCATTTGTCCTTCGGCAATTTCCAGTCGATCGCGCGCGACTGGAAGTTCTGGCCTTCCGTGCGCAACACCTTCGTGCTGACGCTGATCCTGGTGCCGCTGCAGATCGCCCTGGCGCTGGCCATGGCCAGCCTGGTGATGGCGCTGAAGCGCGGCCGCGACGTGGCGCTGTACATCTTCACCATCCCGCTCGGCATCTCCGACCTCGCGGCCGGGCTGATCTGGCTGGCCATCCTCGAGCAGAACGGCTTCCTCAACAGCGTGCTCTACTATGTCGGCCTGATCCCGGGCCCGAAGCTGCTGCTGAGCTACCAGAGCATCGTGGCGCTGTTCGCCGCCATCATCATCGCCGAGCTGTGGCGCGCCACCGCCATCGTGCTGGTGATCCTGGTCGCCGGCATGTCGCTGATCCCGAAGGAATACTACGAGGCGGCGGAGGTGTTCGGCGCCAGCCCGTGGAAGCGCTTCGTCCGGATCACCCTGCCGCTGCTGCGGCCCAGCCTGCAGACCGCGCTGATCCTGCGCACCATCCTGGCCTTCGAGGTGTTCGCCATCGTCCTGGTGCTGGCCGGCAACAACCTGCCGATCCTGATGGGCGAGACCTTCAGCTGGCAGTTCGCGCTGCAGGACCGCGCCGGGGCCTCGGCCTACGCCATGGTCATCCTCGGCATCTCGATCGGCTTCACCCTGGTCTTCCTGTGGGCGCTGGGCGAGCGGAAGGAAACCGCGCGATGACTGCCATCACGCCCGACATCGTCGCCGTCCCGGCCGCAGAGGCCGCGCCAAGCCGCTGGGGGATCCGGATCTCGACCCTCCTGCTGTGCCTGTGGGTGCTGGTGCCGCTGTACCTGCTGGCGGTCAACGCCTTCAATTCCCGCGAGGCGGTGACCGGCTGGCCGAAAGCCTTCGTCCCGACCTTCGATATCGGCAGCCTGTCCTTCTTCTGGAACTACGCCGGCGTCGCCCGGGCGCTGCTGAACTCGATACTGGTCGCCGGGCTGACCATGATCCTGTCGATCGGCATCGGCGCCCCGGCCGGCTATGCCCTGGCGCGGTTCCGCTTCCGCGGCAAGGGCAGCTTCCGCCTGCTGGTGCTGATGACCCGGGCGTTTCCGCTGCCGCTGCTGGCCCTGCCGCTGGCGATCTTCTACATCCGCACCGGGCTGGACGACACCATCTGGGGCCTGGCCCTGGTGCACACCGTGCTGGCCCTGCCCTTCGCCATCCTGATCACCTTCTCGCTGTTCACCAGCATCCCGGTGGAGCTGGAGGAGGCGGCCTGGACGCTGGGCTGCACCAGGGTCCAGGCCTTCCTGAAGATCGTCGTGCCGCTGGCCCTGCCGGGCATCGCGGCCTCCGGCGTCTTCGCCTTCGTCACCTCCTGGAACGAGGTGTTCGCGGCCTCGGTGCTGACCGTGCAGAACCAGACCCTGACCGCCTTCCTGCTGACCAGCCTGGACGTCTCGCCGCTGCCGCTGAAATTCGCCGGGGCGCTGGTGCTGGTGGTGCCGGCGCTGATCTTCCTGTTCCTGATCAGAAAATATCTCTTCTCCCTCTGGGGCATCGCCAACCGCTGATCGGAGTTCCGACTATGGCAGACATCGAGATCAAGGGCGTCGAGAAGCGGTTCGGCAGCTACGTCGCGCTGCACGCCATCGACCTCACCATCCGCGACCAGGAGTTCCTGGTGCTGCTCGGCGCCTCGGGCTGCGGCAAGACCACGCTGCTGCGCATCGTCGCCGGGCTGGAGACCGCGACCAGCGGCGAGGTGCGGATCGGCGGCCGGCGGGTCGATGGCCTCGCGCCGCGCGACCGCGGCATCGCCATGGTGTTCCAGAACTACGCCGTGTTCCCGCACATGACGGTGTTCGAGAACATCGCCTTCGGCCTGCGCATGAAGAAGATGCCGGAGGCCGATGTCGACCGGAAGGTCAAGCGGGCCGCCGGCATGATGCATATCGACCAGCTGCTGCAGCGCTATTCCGGCCAGCTGTCGGGCGGGCAGCGGCAGCGCGTCGCCGTCGCCCGGGCGCTGGCGGTCGAGCCCGCCGTGCTGCTGATGGACGAGCCGCTGTCCAACCTGGACGCCCTGCTGCGGCTGGAGATGCGGGCCGAGCTGAAGGGCGTGCTGCAGGAGAGCAAGACGACGACCATCTACGTCACCCACGACCAGGTCGAGGCGATGAGCCTGGCCGACCGGATCGCGGTGATGAACCAGGGCCGCATCGTCCAGGCGGCACGGGCGACCGAGGTCTATGCCGACCCGGCGACCCGCTTCGTCGGCAGCTTCATCGGCAACCCGCCGATGAACTTCCTGCCGGCCGAGCCGAATGGCCTGGGCCTCAAGGTCGCCGGGCTGACGCTGGAGCCGCCGAAGGCCTCGGCTGGCCGGATCGAATTCGGCATCCGCCCGGAGGATGTCGAGATCCGCGGCGACGGCCTGCCCGGCGCGATCCGGGTGGTCGAGCCGCTGGGCCCGCACAAGCTGCTGACCGTCGATGTCGCCGGCCATTTGTTCCGCGCCGTGGTCGACAACGAGCATGCGGTCGAGCCCGGCCAGGCGATCAGCCTGCGGCCGAAGCCCGGCCGCGGCCGCTGGTTCGATGCCGAGACCGGCCTCGCCTTGCAATGACCCCCCTCCCCTCACCGAGCCTCACCGGAGCCCTGCCGTGACCTTCGACGACAGCACCGCATTCGAACGGGCGGCGACCGTTCTGTCCGAGAACGACCGCGGCACCTACACCGTCCCGACCAAGGGGCTGTACCCGTTCCAGTGGAACTGGGATTCCTGCCTGACCGCGCTGGGCCAGCGCCATATCGACGAGGCCCGGGCCTGGACCGAGATCGAGACGCTGGCGGCCCATCAATGGCCGGACGGGATGATCCCGCACATCATCTTCCACGTGCCTGACGACGGCTATTTCCCCGGCCCCGATGTGTGGCGGACCGGCCGGCCGGTTCCGACCTCCGGCATCACCCAGCCGCCGGTGCTGGGCTTCGTGCTGCGGCGCCTGTACGAGGAGGCCAAGGACACCGTGCTGGCCGAGGCCAAGGCGCGGGCGCTGATCGGGGCCGCGGATGCCTGGCACCGCTGGTTCTACGCCGCCCGCGACCCGGAGGGCACCGGCCTGGTCGCCCTGCTGCACCCCTGGGAATCCGGCCGCGACAATTCCTGCGACTGGGACGCCGCCCTGGCGCGGGTGCCGACCGACGGGATCGAGCCCTATCAGCGCCGCGACACCAGCCATGTCGACGCCGGCCAGCGCCCGCACAAGGCGGAGTACGACCGCTATCTCTGGCTGGTGCAGCGCTTCCGCGGGCTCGGCTGGGACAATGCGAAGCTGCACGACGCCTCGCCCTTCCGGGTCGTCGACCCCGGCTTCAACGCCATCCTGATCCGCTCCGACGAGGATATTGCCGCACTCGGCGAGGCGCTGGGCATGGCCGGCCTCGCCGCTGCCGCGCGGGCCCGGGTGGCGAAGGCCCGCTCCGCCTTCGAGCGGCTGTGGAGCGAGGCGCACGGCCAGTATCTGTGCCTCGACCGCGTGACCGGCGCGCTGGTCGAGAGCCGCAGCATCGGCGGGCTGCTGCCGCTGTTCGCCGGGCTCGGCACGCCGGAGCGGCAGCGGGCGCTGGCGGCCCGCATCGCCGAATGGCGCGACGCGACCCGCTTCGGCATCGCCAGCCACGACCCCGCCGATCCGCGCTTCGAGCCCAAGCGCTACTGGCGCGGGCCGGTGTGGCTGATCGTCAACACTCTGGTCGCCGACGGCTTGATCCGCTGCGGCCTGACCGAGGCCGCCGACGCCGTGCACCAGGACAGCCTGAAGCTGATCGAGGGCGGCTTCGCCGAATACTACGACCCGGTCACCGGCGAGGGGCTGGGCGGCGGCAACTTCACCTGGACCGCGGCCATGGTCGCCGAACTGGTGCGGCAGCGGGCCGCCTGACCATGCCGACCGCCCTGCTGCTGCGCGGCCCGCGCGCGCTGGATTTCGAGAGCTTCGAGCACCCGCCGCTCGGACCGGAGGAGGTGCGGATCCGGACGCTGTATTCCGGCGTCAGCGCCGGCACCGAGCTGTCGCAGTATCGCGGCACGAGCCCGTTCATGGCCAAACGCTGGGACGAGGCCAGCCGCCTGTTCCGCGCCGCCGACGCGCCGAGCTGGGACACTCCGGTCCGCACCCTCGGCTATGAGGAGGCGGGCGAGATCGTGGAGGTCGGAAGCGAGGTCGCCGACCTGCGGCCCGGCCGGCGGGTCTACGGCACCTGGGGCCACCGCACCCACCATGTCGCGGTACGGGAGGCGGTGCGGCTGCTGCCGGAGGGCGCCGACCCGCGGATCGGCATCTTCTCGCATATCGGCGCGGTGGCGCTGAACGGGGTGCACGATGCCGAGATCCGGATCGGCGATGTCGTGGTCGTCTTCGGCCTCGGCGTGCCCGGCCAGATCGTGGCGCAGGCGGCGCGGGCCTCCGGCGCGCAGGTGATCGCGGTCGACCCGGTGGCGTCGCGGCGCGAGATCGCGCTGCGGCTGGGTGCTGCGGAGGCGCTGGACCCCGCCGCCGGGTCGGTGGCCGAGATCGTCAAGGAGAAGACCGGCGGGCGCGGCGCCGATGTGGCGATCGAGGTCTCCGGCGTCCCGGCTGCGCTGGCCGAGGCGATCCGGGCGGTGGCCTATTCGGCCCGGGTCGTGGCCCTCGGCTTCTTCCAGGGCGAGGCGCGCGGCCTGCATCTCGGCGAGGAGTTCCACCACAACCGGGTGCAACTGGTCTGCTCGCAGATCTCCGGCGTCGCCCCCGGGGCGAGCTATCGCTGGTCGAAGCCGCGGCTGTGGCAAACCGCGGTCAGGCTGCAGCATGAGGGGGTGCTGGACCTGTTGCCCCTGGTTACGGAAGAGGTGCCGTTCCGGCAGGCGCGGGCGCTGTTCGAGCGGCTCGACCGTGGCGATCCCGATACGCTGCAGACCGTGCTGACCTTTGGAGAGGAGTGAGGCCAGTGATCAGGAGACCGACGCAGCGGCAGGTCGCCATCGTATTCATATCCGGTTATTGACCACAGCGACGTCTTTCAAATCGATCACTTCCGATCTATAATAGAGACAGGATTTTCATCTTAACAAACGTCAACTTCAGGGCGGAGAACCAGAGATGCAGACCGGGACGTCCTTCATGGAGCCCGGAGCGGATGTCGCCTCCGTGCTCGGCCGGCCCCACCCGATCCGCCGCGACGGCGCGGCGAAGCGGATCCTGATCGTCGAGGACGAGTTGCTGCTGGCCGAGGATGTGGCGCAATTGATCCACGCCATGGGGCTGGACCCGGTCGGCCCGGTGGGGACGCTCGAGGCGGCGATCGCGCTGGCCGAGACGCAGCAGCTCGACGGCGCGCTGCTGGACGTGCGGCTGCGGCGCGGGATGCGGGTCTATCCGGTGGTCGAGATCCTGTGGCGGCGGCGGATCCCGTTCTGCTTCATGACCGCCTGCACCGACCTGCAGATCGAGCACATGCCGGCCGAGGCCGTGCTGCGCAAGCCGGTGTCCCGGCCCGCCCTGCTGGAGGCGGTGCAGGCGCTGCTCGACGGGTGAAGCGCGGCCGGCACGGCTGGCGCCCGGCGCCTCCGGGCACATAGGCGCGACGTCCGCACCGTCAGCTCTCGACCCTTTGCGGTCACTGGAATGATGACGGGCAGACTGCCGTGGACCGCTGAGTGTCAGGTCACGTTTGGGGTAATTCGCGTCGCTTGAGTGCTATCTCGCGAAGAGTCGCACCGATGACCCGCTTGCTCGGCTTTTCAACCATGACAACGACATTGGCTCCGGAACAAGAATCGACACTCTGCTCCGAATTCGGCCTGCCAGTTAGGTCAGTTTTCTCCCTCAGACAAAAAACAACATAGTAATATGTTTGATCTTGTTCGGTGGTAATTGTAAAATTCTTTACATCAAAGATATAGTTTTTTTCTAGATATTCAGTCGCGGATTGCTCCGGTTCAGATTTGACGTGGCTGCTGCATGCTAAAGTGAACAACGTCACGGCGGTCAACGCAATGATATCCCTCGCGAATTTCATTGATCCACTCCCAATGCCGTACAAATTTCGAAAGATTTATGATTTCGTTTCAGGCGCATCGCGCTGCCGCTTGGCTTGGCCGGAGCAATATCCGCCTGTCACGGTGATCCATCATGGAGGGATTATCAACCGTAGCGGACCTTGTCCACCATTTCGGAATTGGATTGGCCGAACCAGCCGCCAGTCGAGATCGCGCCGGACTGGCTGGAATAGCCGTGCGTCAGGGGATCTCGTACAGCGTCACCTCGGCCTCGATGCCGCGCAGCGTGTGGCGCTGGGCGACCGGCTCGATGCCGCTGGCCTGCAGCAGCCGGGCGGTGCCGGAATCCGTCACCACCGATTCCGTGGCGAAGATGGCGCGCGAATTCACCAGCGCCTGGACCCGGGCGGCGATGTTGACGGTCTGGCCGAAATAGTCCTGCCGCTCGTTCAGCGCGACCGCGAGGCACGGGCCTTCATGGATGCCGATCTTGAGCACTAGGTCCTCGCTGCTCGCATGCGCATCGTTGAGGCGGCCCATGGCGTCGCGCATGCGCAGCGCGGCGGCCACGGCGCGGTCGGGGGTCGGGAAGGTGGCCATCACGGCGTCGCCGATGGTCTTGACCACGGCCCCGGCCTCGGCCGCGACGATCTCGTGCAGCACGCGGAAATGGGCGCGCACCAGGTCGAACGCGGCCAAGTCGCCGACCCGCTCATACAGCGCCGTCGACCCTTTGAGATCGGTGAACAGGAACGTCATGCTGGTGATCTTGAGCCGCTGGTCGACGTCGAGCGTGTCGGTCCGGTAGATGTCGCGGAAGGTCTGGTTGGTGAGCAGGCGCTTGGCGGTCAGGAACGGCTTGCGCCGGCCGAGCAACTCGTGCAGCGCGTGCCCGGCGATCCAGATCCCGGCCAGCACCCGGCGATTGGTGCGGTTCTCGACCGACAGGCGCAGCGGGCCGGGCCGCAGCACGACGGTCTCGTTCAGCCGATGCACCGGATCGATGATGAAGGTGAGCGACTGGCGGTCGCGCGTCGGCTCGCCCTTGACGTCGAGGAACTGGGTCGCATGGCTGACGGGGTCGAAGGCGATCAGGAACTCCGCCGGCAGCTGCAGCGACAGCAGCGCCTTCTCGCCGGCCGGCAGCTCGACGAAGTCGAGGGTGATGTCCTCGATCAGCTGCTCGAAATTCGCCGGCAGATCGATGCCGGAGCCCCAGAACATCTGGCGGCAATACTCCACCGGCGGCAGCGTGTCCGGATCGTGGGCGCCGATCCGGCGCACCCGCGGGCTGACGGTGAAGGCCACCTCCACCATCTCGTCGAGCGTGGCCTCGTAGCCGGCGGCGCAGAGGCCGCAATGGTACTCGTCGCGGTTCAGGGACTTCAGCGTGGCGCCGGCGTCGAGGACGCCGCCGCAGCCGGGGCACAGCACGTTCCAGGACAGCTCGAACAGCCCGAGGCGCGAGGCATGCAGGAACACGGCGATGACACGTTCGACGTCGACCCCGGTCGCGGCCGCGAAGTCGAAGACGTTGATGCGGCAGAGCGCCCGGTCCGGCCCGTCCTGCACCAGCCGCTCCACCGCCGCCACGGCCTCGCCGTCGGCCAGCTGCCGCAGGGCCGCGAACAGGGCCTGGTTTTCGCTCATAGCTCGATTTTACGCCGAATTCGAAGAAAATGCTAAGGCGTTGGCGGGGCGCTGGATTGCCATCTCAGAATCGTTCCGATCCGCCGATCGACCGGATTCGATCCTAAGACAACAAGGGCGCGCCATCTTCGCTGCGCCCCTTCTCCGGTCCATTTTTCGATTTTTTGGAGGCGGCCCTACGAGCAAATACCGCATCGGAACGCCTACCCTCAAGGAGAAGGCGCCGAACTGAAGCAGGCTCTTTCGTCCGCAGCGGTAAGGTTTAGTTTCGGAAAGCATCTATGATAGTTGACGACACCTCTTTCGACCAACATACCTTCGGTAGCGATCCTTGTATTAATGTCGATTCGCCATTGCACTCCTTTGTAGTTGCGGAACGGCTTGGTGGTTATGGAAGCGGTATTTGTCTCGGGATTATATATGAGTGCATCTATGTCTTCCATCACTATCAGGGAATCTATCCCACCAGTTTGATTGCAAATTTTCTTATCTTTAAAGTCGATTAGTGCCTGACCGGAGAAGTCCAGCTTCGAAGCGGCAGGATTCTCGCTATTGTACTCGATGGAATCGCACTGCCACACTGCCGCCGATTTCCACTCAGACGGCAAGCTGTCCCAATTGCTGGACGCCGGAACACAGGAGGCGACCCCTAAGCACACCAAAAGCAGCCAATATGCTATGCGGATCATGCCTATTCCTTTCATAAATTTTTGAGAGATCAATACTGTAATGCGACGAATACATCACCTCAGTGCGTAGGTTAGATTCGCAGCAGCGAACCCAACATTTCCCATCCGGCGCCCAATATTGTTGGGTTCGCTTACCGCGAACCCAACCTACGAACTGGACTCAGGCCGCCGACAGGGCACGGTCGACCGCCTCGGGCTCGCGGTCGATCACCGTCAGAAACGACCGGGCCGGGGCTTCCGGCACGCGGCGGCCCTGTTCCCAATCGCGGACGGCGGCGACGCTGAAGCCGTACCGGTCGGCGAACGCCTGCTGCGACAGGCCGCGCCGGCTGCGGATGGCCTTCACGTCGATGTCGGCAGGGATGTGGACACGATAGGCCGCGGCGTCAGCGGTGCCCGCGGCGTGGGCCTGGGCGTCCTTCAACCCGGCCATGATCTTGTCGAAGGCAGTCTTGGTCATAATAGAATCCAATCGTAGCGGAATGATCAGGTAGCGGCTTGGCAGTCAACTGAGCGAGAGGTCACCAGAGTCAGGTTACGGGGTAGGAGTTCATCGGACGATCGCCTTCGCCACGCCGGCGAGGGCGGCTTTCTCCTTGTTCGACAGGTTGGCCCGCTCGCCCTTGGAGAACACCGTCAGCAGGTAGACGGGGCGATCCGGCCCGGCGAACAAGGTGATCACCCAGTAGCCGCCACTCTTCCCCTTGCCGCGGCCCGCGACGCGGACCTTGCGGCAGCCGCCTGCGCCCTGGATCAGGTCGCCGCCGACTGGGTCAGCGGCGATCGCCAGCAGAGCTGCCAGACGCTCGCCATCCGTCATGCCGGCATCCTTGGCGGCAGCGAGGTAGGCCGGGGTTTGAACAACGGTGTGCACGAGCATCTAATATACGGCAATGCCGCATCATGCACAATCGATCTATACGGCATTGCCGCAGTCACCCGTGATGCGCGTACAGCACCGCCGACCGGTCGAGGTGACGGATCATCGCGGCCTCGGCCGCGTCCGGGTCGTGGCGGCGGATGTGGTCGAGGATCTCGCGGTGCTCGGCCAAAGTGACGTTCTGCTTGCCGGTCCAGATCAGCATCTCGGTGTGGTATTCGCGCAGCCAGCCCAGCATCGCCTCGCTGACCGCCTCGAAGATCGGGTTGCCGGAGATCGCCGCGATCCGGCTGTGGAAGCGCATGTCGGCGGCGATGAAGGCGGCCGGGTCGTCGAGCTTGCCGCTCTGGTCCCGCAGCGTCTCCTCCAGCCGCGCGGCGTCCTCCGCCGTCGCCTTCTCCGCCGCCTCGCGCACCATGCCGCGCTCGAAGAAGCGGCGCGCCTGCTTCAGATGATCGAGGCTGTCGGGCGAGGCGGAGAGCAGGAATTGGGCGGACAGGTCGACCTGCTGGAACAGCGATTTCGCCGTCAGCAGCCGCACCCGGGCGCGCTCGCCATGGCTGATGGTGATCAGGCCCATATTGGCCAGGGCCTGCATCGCCTCGCGGATCGCCGGGCGGCCGACGCCGAAGCGGTCCATCAGGTCGCGCTCCGACGGCATGGCGTCGCCCGGCGCCAGCTCGCCGCGGGTGATCATGGTCCTGAGGCGATCGAAGACCTCGTGCCACAGCTTCCGGCGGATGATGGGTTCGGCCGAATCCCGCACCAGATGAGCTCCTGCCTTGACGCCGCCTGCCATCACTGTCGGCCGCGTCGCCCTGTCGCCCCCGTTACACTGGCCGTGGAGCGCCCGCCGAGGCAAGGATGGTGTTCCTGGAGCCCGGAGAGTCGCCCATGCGCACCCATGCAATCGCAGCCATCCCCGCCGACGGCATCGGCCCCGAGGTGATCGGCGCCGGCCTCCAGATGCTGGAGGCGCTGCAGCAGCGGCTCGGCGACGTCCGGTTCAACGTCACCAGCTTCGACTGGGGCTCGGATTACTACAAAAAACACGGTGCCATGATGCCGGCGGACGGGCTGGCGATCCTGAAGCCGTTCGATGCGATCTATTTCGGCGCGGTCGGCGCGCCCGACGTGCCGGACCACATCACGCTGTGGGGTCTGCGGCTGCCGATCTGCCAGGGCTTCGACCAGTACGCCAATGTCCGGCCGACCCGGATCCTGCCGGGGATCACCTCGCCGCTGCGGAACGCCGGGCCCGGCGACCTGGACTGGGTGATCGTGCGCGAGAACTCCGAGGGCGAGTATTCCGGCCATGGCGGGCGCGCCCATCGCGGCCTGCCGGAGGAGGTCGGCACCGAGGTGGCGATCTTCACCCGGGTCGGCGTGACCCGGATCATGCGCTACGCCTTCCGGCTGGCCCAGGCGCGGCCACGCAAGCTGCTGACCGTCGTCACCAAGTCGAACGCCCAGCGCCACGGCATGGTGATGTGGGACGAGATCGCGGCCGAGGTCGCGCGGGAGTTCCCCGATGTCACTTGGGACAAGATGCTGGTCGACGCCATGACGGTGCGGATGACGCTGAAGCCGCAGAGCATCGACACCGTCGTCGCCACCAACCTGCATGCCGACATCCTGTCCGACCTGGCCGGGGCGCTGGCCGGCAGCCTGGGCGTGGCACCGACCGCCAACATCGATCCGGAGCGGCGCTTCCCGTCGATGTTCGAGCCGATCCACGGCTCGGCCTTCGACATCACCGGCAAGGGCATCGCCAACCCGGTGGCCAGCTTCTGGACCGCGGCGCAGATGCTGGAGCATCTCGGCGAGGCCGAGGCCGCCGGGCGGCTGATGCGCGCGGTCGAGCAGGTGACAGCGGCGGGGATCCTGACCCCGGATGTCGGCGGCACTGCCACGACCAGGGAGGTCACCGACGCGGTGGTCGACGCGATCTACAGCTCGAATACCTGACCGTTGGAGCCAGCCGGGGCGGCACGGACCGCCCCGGGCGACCGGCCGACCACGCGCTTGAAGGCGCGGCTGAAGGCAGCCTGCGAGCCGTAGCCGAGGCGGTGGGCCGCGGCCTCGATCGGCATCCGGTCGCGGCCGATCCACTGCGCCGCCAGGCGCATCCGCAGATCGGCCACGTAGCGCAGCGGGGTCAGGCCGGTGACCGCCAGGAAGCGCTCGGCGAAGACCGAGCGCGAGGCGCCCATCTCCGCCGCCAGCTCGGCCACCGTCCAGTCGCGGCCGGGGTCGCGGTGCATGGCGGCGATGACCCGGCCCAGGCGGGGGTCGCGCAGCGCCTCGATCCAGCCCTTGGCGTCGCCGCAGCCGCATTCGACCCAGCCGCGGACGATCGAGGCGGAGACGACATCGGCCAGCCGGGCCAGGATCGCGGCGAAGCCGGCGCGCTCGTCGCAGGCCTCGCGCGCCATCGCCTCCAGCATCGGCAGGATCTCCGGGTGGCGGTCGAGCAGCGTGCCGACCAGCATCACCTCCGGCATCAGCGCCACCAGCGGATGCATGCCGCCGAGGTCGAACTCCATGCAGCCGCTGAAGATCAGCATGCCCGAGCCCGGCTCGCAGCCCTCCGGGCAGGCCCGGATGACGCCGACGCTCTTGCACAGAGTCTCGGTCTCGAAGGTGGAGATGTCGCGGCTGGGCAGGTCGGGTGCCGAGAGCAGCTCGTGCGGGCCGCCGCGCGGCAGCAGCACGGCGTCGCCGCTGTTGAGCGTGTGCAACGCCCCGGCCGCCGTGCGCAGGACCACCGGGCCGCGGACGACGTAATGGAACTGGGCCCGGTTCTCGACCGTGCCGAAGCCGAGGCCGAAGGGCGGCGCGATCGCGATCCGGCGGTAGTTCACGCCGAACAGGCGCATCCCGAGCAGCAACTCGCTGACGACGTCGCCCGACGGTCGGGGGCTTGTCTGCTCGGATCGCGTTTCGGACGAACGATCAAACATTCCGGAGTATCTGGCATGGATCGTCCGGAGAGTCCATCCTATCTTCTGCTGCACTGCACAACACTTCTTCCGGAAGGGCAAGCGGATGAGCGAGGGAACACAGCGGGCGGTCGCTGCCCCGGCGCGGGAGGAGCCGGCCTGGGGCGCGGTCGTCTCGATGACGCTCGGCGTGTTCGGGCTGGTGACGGCGGAGTTCCTGCCGGCCAGCCTGCTGACGCCGATGGCGGCGGATCTCGGCGTGACCGAAGGCCTGGCCGGCCAGGCGGTGACGGCGACCGCGGTGGTGGCGCTGGTGACCAGCCTGCTGGTCTCGGCCGCGACCCGGCGGATCGACCGGCGCATTGTGCTGCTGGCCTTCTCGATCCTGCTGACGGTGTCGAACCTGCTGGTCGCCTTCGCCCCCGGCCTGCCGGCGCTGCTGCTGGCGCGGGTGCTGCTGGGCGTGGCGCTGGGCGGCTTCTGGACCATGTCGGCGGCGACGGTGATGCGGCTGGTGCCGGAGGCGCTGGTGCCGCGGGCCCTGTCGCTGCTGTTCAGCGGCGTCTCGGCCGCCACCGTCGCCGCCGCCCCGCTGGGCAGCTATTTCGGCGACATCATCGGCTGGCGCGGCGTGTTCCTGATCGCCGCGGTGCTGGGGCTGCTGGCGCTGGCCGTGCAGTTCGCGACGCTGCCGCGGATGGCGCCGAGCGGGACGACGCGCCTGCGCACCCTGGTCGAGGTGCTGGCCCGGCCGCAGGTCGGCTTCGGCATGCTGGCCGTGCTGCTGGTGTTCACCGGCCACTTCGCCTTCTTCACCTATATCCGGCCGTTCCTGGAGACCGTGACCGGCGTCGGCATCACCGGCGTGTCGGGCATCCTGCTGGGCTTCGGCATCGCCAATTTCCTGGGCACCTTCCTGGGCGGCGTGCTGCTGGAGCGCAGCATGCGGCTGACCATGATGCTGATGCCGCTGACCATGGGCGTGCTCGGCCTCGGCCTGGTGGCGGTGGGCGGCGGCGCGCCGGTGGCGAACACGGCGATGGTGGCGCTGTGGGGCGTGGCCTTCGGCGCGGTGCCGGTGGCCTGGTCGACCTGGCTGACCCGCACCGTCCCCGACGAGGCGGAGAGCGCCGGCGGCCTGCTGGTCGCGGCGGTGCAGCTGGCGATCGCCACCGGGGCCGCGGCCGGCGGCGCCATCTTCGACGTCAGCGGCGCGCTCGGCGTGTTCACCGGCGCCGGCTTCGTGCTGCTGCTGGCCGCGGTGATGATCGTGGTCGGCATCCGGCCGCGGACGGCCGCCGCGACCGCCTGACGGAGGATCAGCGGGGCTGGTCGGCGCCCAGCAGGTCGGCCATGCCGATCAGCCCCGCATCGTGACCCAGGGCGGCCGGGCGCAGCTTCAGGCGGAACTGCCGCGGCTCGGCCGCCAGCGCATGTTCGACCCGGCCGATGAAGCCGTCGGCCAGGCCGACGCCGCCGCCGACCACGGCGAGGTCGAGGTCCAGCGCCGCCTTGAGGTCGGAGAGCAGCCGGGCGATGGCCGCGGCGGCGCGGTCGATCAGCGCCGAAGCCATCGGATCCGTGCTCCGGAACAGGGCCGGCGCATCCATCTCTTCTCCGAAGGCCTCTGTCGCGGCTGCGGCCAGGGCTCGGCCGGAGGCGACGGCCTCGATGCAGCCGCGCCTTCCGCAGCCGCAGAGCGGGCCGTCCGGCACCGCCACGACATGGCCGAGATGACCGGCCAGGCCGCCCGGCCCGACCCGCAGCCTTCCGTCCAGCACCAGCCCGCCGCCGACCCCGGTCGAGACAGTCAGGAACACCATCGACCCGACGCCTTGCGCCGCGCCGTGGCGGAACTCGCCCCAGGCCGCGGCCTGGGCGTCGTTCACCGCCCGCACCGTCACGCCGAGCCGGTCCTGCAGCGCCGCGACCAAAGGCGAATCCGGCGGCACCGGCAGGGTGCCGGGGTTGGTGGCGGAGAGCCTGCCATCGCGCACCAGGCCGGTGGTGGCGATGCCGACCGGCCCATCGGCCCAGCCGGCCACCAGGGCGGCGACGGCCTCGATCAGGCTCTCGAATTTTCCGTCACGCGGGGTCGGCGCCTGGCACCGCTCCAGCACCCTGGCGCCCGCCACCCGGGCCGCCGCGATCTTGGTGCCGCCGAGATCGACGACGGTGACGGCAGGCTCAATACCCACGGTCGGTCACGCTCTGCGCGGTGCGGCGGATGGCGTCGCGGGCGCCGGGGTCGCGGTCGGCGATGGTCTCGAACAGCATGTCGACGATCACCAGCTGGCTGATCTTCGAGGCCAGCGCGCCGCCGGTCAGCGGCGTCTCCGGGGTCGAGGCCAGCAGCACCACATCGGCCAGGGCGGTCAGGGGACTCTTGGTGCGATTGGTGATCGCCGCCAGGAAGGCGCCCGCCTCCTTCGCCAGCGTGGCGGCGCGGACCACGTCGAGGGTGGAGCCGGAACTGGAGACGGCCAGCGCCACGTCGCCTTCGCCCAGCGCCGCGGTCGCCATCGCCGCCATGTGCGGGTCGTCATGCGCCACCGCCTGCAGCCCGACCCGGGCCAGCTTGTACTGGGCGTAGCGGGCGGTGATGGAAGAGGCGCCGACGCCGAACACCAGCACGCGCCGCGCCGCCCTGAGGCGGTCGGCCACCAATTCCACCGCCGCCGGGTCGAGCAGATCCTCGGTCTGGCGCAGCGCGTCGACGGCGCGGTCGACGATGCGGAACAGCGCGTGCCGCCCCGCCTCCTCCGCCCGCGGCGGCTGGGCCGAGGCGAGCTCGGTGGCCAGCGCCAGCTTGAAGCCCTGGAAGCTGGGGAAGCCCTGCTCGCGGCAGAAGCGGATCACCGAGGCCTCGGAGGAGCCGGAGGCCTCGGCCAGCTCGGTCACGGTCTGCGACAGCACCCGCTCCGGCCCGTCCAGCACATAGTCACCGATCCGGCCGAGCGCCGGCGACAGGCCGGGATTGGCGGCGCGCAGGCTGGCCAGCACCTTGCGCCCGATGGTCGAAGCCTCTGTCATCGCCCTACCCCTTCACCGCGCCGGCCAGCATCGCCCGGCCGAGATAGCGGTAGCTGACCAGGCCGAGCAAGAGCGGCGGCAGCACGCTGAGCATCATCGCCGCCGCGGTGGCACCCCATTTCACGCCCCAGGAGGTGATGAAGAAGGTGGCGCCGACCGTCACCGGCACGGCGTTGCGGGTGGTCAGGATCAGGCCGAACAGGAATTCGTTCCAGCTGTAGATGAAGCTGAGGATGGCGACCGCCACCAGCACCGGCCGGGCCAGCGGCAGCACGATGTGGCGCAGCACGGCGAAGGTCGAGGCGCCGTCGACCCGCGCCGCCTCCTCGATCTCCTGCGGCAGGTCCTGCAGGAAGCCGACCAGCAGGATCAGCGCCAGCGGCAGGTTGATGATGCAGGAGATCAGGGCCAGGCCGAGCCTGGTGTCGAGCAGGCCGAGCGCCTGGTACAGCAGGTAGAAGGGGATGGCGAAGATCACCAGCGGCAAAGCGCGCAGGTTGGTCACCACCGGCAGGATGGTGGTCGTCCCCTTCCCCAGCCGGGCCATGGCGTAGGCGGCCGGGACGCCGAGCCCGAGCGCCAGCACCGTGCCGCCGAGGGCGATCACGGTCGAGTTCATCAGGTAGCGCGGGAAGTCCAGCGACCGGTCGGTCAGCACCGTGCCGTAATGCTCCAGCGTCGGCGCGAACAGCCAGACCGGCGGGTAGGCGTTGATGTCGAGCGTGGTCTTCAGCGAGGTCAGCAGGGTGACGATGACCGGGATGTTGAGGATGAGGACCGCGACCAGGAACACGGCCCAGCGCAGCCCGGCGACCAGGCGCGTCATCCCCGCGATCCCCTCAGCATCTGCGCCATCAGCAGGCGCAGCACCACGATCGAGGCCAACAGCAGCAGCATCGAGGCGGCGACGGCGGGGCCGATCCGATCCTGCTGGAAGAAGGTGCGGTAGATGTAGATCGACAGGCTCTGGGTCAGCGTGCCGGGGCCGCCGCCGGTCAGCACATAGATGTGGTCGAACACCCGGAAGCTGTCGATGAAGCGGATGAAACCGGTGATCGCCAGCGCCGGCACCATCAACGGCAGGGTGATGTGGCGGAACACCGCCCAGGGGCCGGCGCCGTCGATCCGCGCGGCCTCGACCAGATCGCCCGGGATCGCCTGATAGGCGGTCAGCAGCGCCAGGAAGGCGAAGGGCGTCCATTGCAGCACCTCGATCACCGCGACGGTGGTGAAGGCCCAGTCGACGCCCAGCAGGTTGCCGCTGAAGCCGACCAGCTGCAGGTATTGCGGGATGACCCCGACGAAGTCGTTCAGCATCAGCCGGTACATCACGCCGAGCAGTGCCGGCGACACCATCATCGGCAGCAGCAGGAAGGCCATCAGCCAGCGCCGCTTGGCGATCAGCGGGTCGAGCGCCAGCACCAGGGCGAAGCCGAGCACCAGCTGCGCCGCGGTGACCACGATCGCGAAGCGGGCGGAGAAGCCGACCGCGCCCCAGAAGGCCGGGTCGGCCAGCACCGTCCGGTAATTGTCGAGCCCGACCCAGCGCGGCGACCACAGGCCGGTGAAGCGCACCTCACTGAGGCTGTAGACCAGGTTGGCGACGGCCGGGAAGCCGAGCAGGAGCGCCAGGAACAGCAGCAGCGGCCCGAGCAGCCACAGCCCGTCCCAGCGCCCCTCATAGGGCCGGCGCCCGGCCCTCGCTGCTGCGGCCATCAGCCCTTGATCCGGTCGGCCATGCCCTCGGCCGCCTGCTTCAGCGCGGTGTCGAGGTCGATCTGCCCGGCCCAGAAGGCGGAGAATTTTTCCGCCAGCACCTCATAGACCGGCACGGCATAGGCGGCGGTGCCGCCGGTGACGACGAAGCCGTAGCGGTCGACGAAATCGCCGACCAGCGGGAATTCCGGCCGGGCCGCCGCCATCGCCTTCAGGATCTCCGGCACCGGCGGGGTGCCGCCGGCCTGGGCGTAGACCGTCATCGCGTCCCTGGTCGCCAGCCAGGCCAGGACCTTGCCGGCATCGGCCTTGTTCTTCGACGCGGTGTTCAGGCCGATGCCGAGGGAATGGACATGGCTCTTGTGCCCGGCGCTGCCGGCCGGCAGCGGGGCCAGGCCGACCTTGCCGGCTACGGTGGGCGACTTCGCCGGGTCGTTCAGCTCGTTGAAGGCCGCGTTCCACTGCAGCATCGTCGCCGCCTGGCCGGCCTGGAAGGCGGCGTTGGCCTCCGGATACTCGTAGCTGATCGATCCGGGCGGCGTGGCCTTGGCGTCGATCAGGGTCTTGTAGACCTGCAGCCCGGTGCGGGCGGCCGGGCTGTCGATCGCCGGCTTGCCGTCGGCCAGCCAGTCGCCACCATTCGACACCAAGGTCGCCTGCCACAGCATGATGTTGAAGATCAGGTTCTTCATCTGCAGCACGGTGCCGAAGCGGGTCGGGCTGTCCGGGTTGTCGGCGGCGCTGAAGAACAGGGCGGCGGCGATCCAGTCGTCCCAGGCCCAGTCGTCCGGCGCCTTCGGCTGCATCTCGCGGCCCAGCTTCTGCTTGGCGATCGCGGCGTAGCGCTGCTGCCACTCCGGGTCGGACAGCAGCCGGTCGACCAGGTCCTTGCGGTAGTAGAGGAAATGCACCGAGATGTCGGTCGGCACGCCGTACAGCTTGCCGTCGAAGGTGAGGGACTGCAGCGACACCGGCGCGAAGGCGGCCTTGGCCTCGGCCGGGACCTGGGCGTCGATCGGGTCGAGATAGGGCGCGTAGCGGCCGAGCGTGTAGGTGGTGACCAGCGCCAGGTCGAATTCGCTCGACCCCGCCGCGAGATCCGCCTGCTCCTTCTCGAAATAGCCCTGGCGGCTGAACAGCAGCTGCTTGACGGTGATGCCGTCGGCCTGGCCCGGCCCGGCATTGTAGGCGTCGAGCACCTTCTGCATCGCCTCGCTTTCCGGCCCCGGCCAGAACAGCAGCGTGACCTCGCCCGCCATGGCGGGCGAGGAGAACGCCGACAGGGCCAGCCCGGCCAGCAGGGTCTTGCGCAGGATATTCGTCATCGTTTGCCCCCTGTTTGTTTTGGTGAAGGAGCCCCTCAGCCCGCGCCGAGGGCCTCGAGGAACCAGCGCGTCACATGTTCCGGCCGGGTGATGGCCGAGCCGGCAACCACCGCATGCGCCCCCGCGGCCAGGGCCGAGGCGGCATGCTCCGGCGTCCGCACATTGCCCTCGGCGATCACGGTGAAGCCGTCCGCGGCGAGGTCGGCGACCAGGGCCAGGTCCGGCTCGGTCGGCTCCGGCCCGGCGACATAGCCGGCGAGGGTCGAGGCGACGATGTCGGTGCCGGCCGCCGCCGCAGCCCGGCCTTCCGCCCGGGTCGAGACATCGGCCATGGCGATGCGGCCGTGGGCGTGGATGCGGGCCACCAGCTCCGCCACCGCGACCGGGCGGATTCGGTCGGTGGCGTCGAAGGCGATGATCCCGGCACCGGCCTCGGCCAGCGCGTCGACATCGGCGAGATGCGGCGTGATCCGCACCGGGCTGCCGGCCAGGTCGGTCTTGACGATGCCGATCACCGGCACCCCGGTGATGCGGCAGACCGCGGCGACGCGCTCCACCCCCTCGATCCGGAGCCCGGCGGCGCCGGCGCCGACCACGGCCCGGGCCAGCGCCACCACCAGCTCGGTGCGGTCGAGCGGCCCGCCCACCACCGGCTGGCAGGACACGATCAGCCGGCCGCGCAGGCGGCCGAGGACGGCGGAGGCAAAGGCGGCGTCGGTCATGCCGCCATGCTGGGTCAGTTGATATTTTTCATCAAGAAGAATTTTGAGATGAAAAATTCCTTCATAACCAACACACAGGCCCCCTGCGGTCGCGTGGCTATGCGGCTCGCCCCACGCGCAGCTCCACATGCAGGCCGGCGGCAGCCGCCATGTTGACGAGGCTGTCCAGCCCGAACAGATCGATCTTGCCGCGCATCAGGTCCGACACGCGCGGCTGCGTCACGCCAAACAGCTTGGCGGCCTCGGCCTGACTCAGGCCCTCGTGGCTGATGTGGTCCTTCAGCGCCATCATCAGCGCCGAGCGGAGCTTCATGTTCTCCGCCTGGGCCGCGGTGTCCTCGATCGCGTCCCAGACATTGGCGAAGCGCTCGTTGCTCATCGGCCCAACTCCTGCACTAGTTCCCGGTAACGCCTCGACGCCAGATCGAGGTCCGCCTTGCCGGTCTTCTGCGTCTTCTTCTGAAAGCAGTGCAGCACGTAGATGGCATCGGCAAACTTCGCCACATAGATCACTCGGAACGCCCCGGCCGCGTCCCGGATCCGGATTTCCTGCACCCCTTGCCCAACGGTCGCCATCGGCTTCCAGTCGTCGGGCTCGCGACCCTGCTGCAGCTGGTCGAGCTGATGTCCGGCCTCGCGCCGTGCCGAGGCCGGAAATGCGCGCAGATCATCGAGGGCGCTTCCCCGAAACTCGACAAGCTTGGGGTCGTTCATTCACTTGAACATACAAAATTTTGTATGTTCCGGCAATCCGTCCTCTTAACCGGCGTCGACCGCGCAACCGAACTCCGCCGCGGAGGCTTCGAGCCAGCGCCAGAGGCTGCCGGCGAAGCTGCGATAGACCGCGATCTCGTAAGTCGGGCGGTCGTCGAGCTGCCAGAGCTGGGCGCCGACATGGGCGATCACGGTCACCGCCGCGTCGCCCGGGGCGAAGGCGCGCGGATGCAGGTCGAGGCCGACGCCCTTGATCAGCGCGTCGCGGGCCCGCGGACCGGAAACGCGCAGCACGGCGAGGCCGTCGCTCTGGTCGCTCACGGCCGCGAAGGCGCCGATGGCCGCGGCCAGCTCGCGGGCGAGGTCGCGGCCGTCCTCGGCCACGGCCAGCCATTGGCCGGGGCCGGACCAGATGACGGCGAGGCCGCCCTGCTCCACCCGCTTCGGCGTCGACGGCAGATCCAGGCCATAACGGGACCGGATCGCGGCGGCGAGGTCGCCGGCCCGGCCCTTGCGGGCGATCACCCTGGCCAGGGCCAGATCGTCGCGCGGGCGGATGGCGACGCCGGGCTCGCCCTCGGCGCGGCCGGACCGGCCGGGGAGGCCGATGAAGGCGGATCGGGGGGTGAGGTCAGGCACGCAGGCGCTCCCCTTCCGGGTCGTGGAACACGGGCGACACCACCTCAACCGCTATTTCCTCGCCGCGCACCGGGTCGCAGGCGCGGAGGGTCTCGCCGATCCGCGCCGGCCCGCCGGAGAGCAGGCCGAGGCCAATCCAGTGGCCCAAGGCCGGCGAGAAGGCGACCGAAGTCATGTAGCCCTGGTCGTTGGCCGCGGTGGCCACAGCACCCTGCGGGATGAAATGCGCCCCGGCCCGGAGCCGCCGCGACCGGTCGACCGGCCGGAAGCCGACCAGGGCCGGCCGCGCCGGGTCGGCCAGCCCCGGCCGCCCGGCCAGGACCCGGCCGATATAGTCCTTCCTGGTCGACATCATCCGGCCGAGGCCGAGATCGGCGGCGGTGGTCTGGCCGTTCAGTTCGTTGCCGGCTGCATGGCCTTTCTCGATCCGCATCACGCCCAACGCCTCGGTGCCGTAGGGGACGACGCCGAGATCGGCGCCCACCTGCATCAGCCGCCGCACCAGCGCATCGCCATAGCGCGCCGGCACCGCGACCTCATAGGCCAGCTCGCCGGAGAACGAGATGCGGAACAGCCGCGCCGTGACGCCGCCGCAGACCGTCAGCTCGGCCGCGGCGAGATAGGGGAAGGATTCGTTGCCGGTGTCGAAGGGGGCATCGACGATCCGGGCCAGCAGCGCGCGGGCCTGGGGCCCGGCCACCGAGAACTGGGCCCACTGGTCGCTGACCGAGGTGAACTGCACGTCGAGCTCCGGCCACAGGCACTGGTGGCAGAACTCCATATGCTGGAACACCTTCGCCGCGTTGGCGGTGGTGGTGGTGACCAGGAACCGGTCCTCGCCCAGCCGCGAGGTGGTGCCGTCATCCATGACGATGCCGTCCTCGCGCAGCATCAGCCCGTAGCGCGCCTTGCCGACCGGCAGGGTGGTCCAGGTGTTGATGTAGAGCCGGTTCAGGAACTCGGCCGCATCGGCGCCCTGCAAGTCGATCTTGCCGAGGGTGGAGACGTCGCAGAAGCCGACGGCGGAGCGCACCTGCCGCACCTCGCGGCTGACCGTCTCCAGCCAGTCCTTCTCCCCCGACCGCGGGAAGTACTGGGCGCGCAGCCAGGCCCCGGCCTCGACGAACACCGCCCCCTGCTCCGCCGCCCAGCCATGCGACGGGGTCAGGCGCGTCGGGCGGAAGTCGCGGCCGCGGGCGTGGCCGGCGAAGGCACCCAGCGACACCGGGGTGTAGGGCGGGCGGAAGCGGGTGGTGCCGACGGCCTCGACATCGCGCCTGGTGATCTCGGCCATGATGCCGATGGCGTTGACGTTCGAGGTCTTGCCCTGGTCGGTCGCCATGCCGAGGGTGGTGTAGCGCTTCAGGTGCTCGACCGCGCGGAAGCCCTCGCGCTCGGCCAGCTCGATGTCCTTGTCGGTGACGTCGTTCTGCAGGTCGACGAAGCGCTTGCCGCCGCCTTGGACCCGCCAGAGGGGGCTGACGCCGGTCGGCTCCGCCGCTGTCTCCGGCGGGGCGAAGGCGCCGCCGTCGAAGCCGCAGTCTTTCACCGCCTCGGCCCCGGCCCGACCGCCGCCGGCGAGACAGCCGGCCAGGTCGAACATACCGGCGGCGCTGCCGGCCACGGTCATGCCGGCAGGCAGGTCGCCGGGGACGAAGGCGGCCAGCGCTGCATTCCAGGCAGGACGGCCGCCGAGATGCGAGGTCAGATGGACGTTGGGGCTGAAGCCGCCGGACATGGCCAGCAGGTCGCAGGGCAAGGTCGCCGAGCGGCCCGCCGCGTCGCGGATCTCGACCGCGTGCAGCCCGCGCGCGCCGCCGATGGCCCGCGTCACCACCGCGCCGGCCAGGAGCCGTGTGCCGGCCTGCTGCAGCGTCGATCCCGGCCTTGCGTCGACGATCGCCTCCACCGCCACCCCGGCGGCGGCGAGGTCGGCGGCCACGGCCCCGGCGGTGTCGTTGTTGGCGAAGACCACGGCGCGGCGGCCCGGCGCCACGGCGTAGCGGTTCAGGTAGCTGCGGACGGCGCCGGCCAGCATCACCCCGGGCCGGTCGTTGTCGCCGAACACCAGCGGCCGCTCCAGGCTGCCGGCCGCCAGCACGCAGCGCTTCGCCACGATGCGCCACAGCCGCTGGCGCGGTGCGTGCGGCTCGGGCACCGGCAGGTGGTCGCCGACCCGCTCGACCGCGCCATAGGTGCCGTGGTCGAACACGCCGAACACCGTGGTGCGGCGCAGGATGCGCAGCTCCGGGAGGGTCGCCAGCTCGGACTCGGCCGCGGCCGCCCAGTCCGGCGCCGGCTGGGCGCCGACCGAGCGGCGTTCGGATAAGAGGCTGCCGCCGATGCGGGCGCCCTCGTCGCACAGGATCACCCGCGCGCCGGAGCGGCCGGCCGCCAGCGCCGCCGCCAGACCGGCCGGGCCGGCGCCGACCACCAGCACGTCGCAGTGGATCGTCGCCTTCTCGTAATGGTCCGGGTCCGGCGCGGTGGCGGCGCGGCCGAGGCCGGCGGCGCGGCGGATCAGGGGCTCGTAGACCTTCTCCCAGAACCGGGCCGGCCACATGAAGGTCTTGTAGTAGAAGCCGGCGGCTAAGACCGGGGACAGCAGCCCGTTCACCGCCATCAGGTCGAAGCCGAGGGACGGCCAGCGGTTCTGGCTGTCCGCCTGCAGCCCGTCGAACAGCTCGACCATGGTGGCGCGGCTGTTCGGCTCCCGCCGCGCGCCGCGGCGCAGTTCCACCAGCGCGTTCGGCTCCTCAGCCCCGGCCGAGAGGATGCCGCGCGGGCGATGATATTTGAACGACCGTCCGGTCAATCCGACGCCGTTGGCCAGCAGAGCCGAGGCCAGGGTGTCGCCGGGATGGCCGGCGAGGTCGCGCCCGTCGAAGCGGAAGCGCAGCGTCGCCGAGCGGTCGATCAGCCCGCCGGAGGGGAGCCGGAAGCCGCTCATCGCTGCGCTCCCCGCGCGTCGACGGCGCCGAGGATGCGGTGGTCGCTTGTGTCGCGGGTCACCACCAGCCAGGAGCGGCAGCCGCCAGCATGGTACCAGTATTCGGCCAGCGCCCCGGCCGGGTTGTCGCGGCGATAGGCGTAGTCGACGAAGGCGTCGATGCCGGCATCGGGCGCCGGCCGCCGCACCGAGGCGTCGCCGAGATAGCTGAACTCCTCCGCCGCGCGCTCGCCGCAATGGGGACAGGGGATCCGCATGTCGATGTCCCTCAGTGCAGGTTCGGCTGGGCGCCGACACCCTTCTCGTCGATCAGGTGGCCGGTGGCGAAGCGGTCCAGCCGGTAGGCCGCGTTCAGCGCATGCGGTTCGTCATGGGCGATGGTGTGGGCGAAGCACCAGCCGGAGGCCGGCGTCGCCTTGAAGCCGCCATAGCACCAGCCGGCGTTGAGATAGAGGCCGCGCGCCGGCGTGCGGTCGATGATCGGGCTGCCGTCCATCGACATGTCCATCAGCCCGCCCCATTGCCGCAGCAGGCGCAGCCGGCCGAGTGCCGGCAGGATCGCGAGGCCGCCCTCGACCACATCCTCGACCACCGGCAGGTTGCCGCGCTGGGCGTAGGAGTTGTAGCCGTCGACGTCGCCGCCGAAGACCAGGCCGCCCTTGTCGGACTGGCTGACGTAGAAATGGCCGGCGCCGAAGGTGATGACGCCGTCGACCAGCGGCTTCAGCCCCTCGGACACGAAGGCCTGCAGCACATGGCTCTCGATCGGCAGCTTCAGCCCGGCGAGGGCCGCGACGCGGGAGGAGTTGCCGGCGCAGGCCAGGCCGACCTTGGCGGCGCGGATGCGGCCGCGACTGGTCTCGACCCCGACCACGGCGCCGTCCTCGACCGCGATGCCGGTGACCTCGCAGTTCTGGATGATGTCGACGCCGCGGCTGTCGGCGGCGCGGGCATAGCCCCAGGCCACGGCGTCGTGCCGCACCGTGCCGCCGCGGCGTTGCAGCAGGCCGCCCTGGATCGGGAAGCGCCCATTGTCGAAGTCGAGCAGCGGCACCAGCGCCCGCACCTGGTCGCGGTCCAGCAGCTCGGCATCGACGCCGTGCAGCCGCATGGCGTTGCCGCGCCGGGCATAGGCATCGCGCTGGGCGTCGGAATGGAACAGGTTCAAGACGCCGCGCTGGCTGACCATGGCGTTGTAGTTCAGGTCCTGCTCCAGCCCCTCCCACAGCTTCATCGACCATTCGTAGAACGGGATGTTGCCGGGCAGCAGGTAGTTGGAGCGGATGATGGTGGTGTTGCGGCCGACATTGCCGCCGCCGATCCAGCCCTTCTCCAGCACCGCGACGCGGGTGATGCCGTGCTCCTTGGCCAGATAATGGGCGGTGGCCAGGCCATGGCCGCCGCCGCCGACGATGATGACGTCGTAATCCGGCTTCGGCGCGGCGTCGCGCCAAGCCGGCGTCCAGCCCTTCTGGCCTTTGAAGGCCTGGCCCAGCACCGAGAAGATCGAATAGCGCACGCAGCCTCCACCCCTGGATCGCCTGCAGTATCCGGGAGACCCGGATCGCGATTTGCCTCAGCGCGCCACCGGCATGTCCCAATGGGACAAGCGGCTCAGCCCTCGCGCTCCTTCGCCGGGGGGTGGCCGAAGCGGGTGCGGTAGCTGCGCGAGAAATGGCTGGCGCTGACGAAGCCGCAGGCCAGCGCCACCTCGGTCACCGACAGCGTGGTCTGGCGCAGATGGCGCCGGGCCGCACGCAGCCGCAGGTCGAGATAATGCTCGGCCAGGCTGCGGCCCAGCCGGTCGCGGAACAGCCGCTCGAGCTGGCGCAGCGACAGGCCGGCGATCGCCGCCAGCTCCGGCCGCGACAGCGGCTCCTCGATCCGCTCCTCCATCTTGGCCAGGGCGGCCAGCAGGCCGGGATGGCTGACGCCGAAGCGCCGGCGCGGGTCCAGCCGCTGCGGGTCGTCGCCATGGCGCAGCTGGGTGTGCATGAACCAGTCCGCGACCTGGGCGGCCAGGGCCGGACCGTCGCGCTGGCCGATCAGCGCCTGCATCAGGTCGAGCGCGGCAATGCCGCCGGAGCAGGTCAGCCGGCCGCGGTCGATCTCGAACAGATGGCCGGTCGGCTCCAGCTCCGGGAAGCGCTCGGCGAAGGCGGCGTGGTGATCCCAGTGCAGGGTGAAGCGGTGGCCGCCCAGCACCCCGGCCCGGGCCAGCAGATAGGGCCCGCCGGAGACCGCGCCCAAAGCCGTGCCGTGCCGCGCCAGGTCGCGCAGCCGGGCCAGGGTCGGCGGATGGTCGAAGCCCTCGACCCCAGTGCCGGCGCAGACCACCAGCAGGTCGGCCTCGGCCATCGCCTCCGGCGGCCGGTCCGGCGCGATGGCGATGCCGTTGGAGGCGCGCACCGGCTGCCCGTCCGGGCTGAAATGCAGCCAGCGATAGCGGTCGTGCCCGCCCAGCAGGTTGGCGGCGCGCAACGGCTCGATCGCCGCGGCATAGGGCATCAGCGGAAAGTTCGGGATCAGCAGGAAGCCGACCGTGTACGCCCCCTCCATCCGCGTCCCTCCTGCCGCCCGGGCAAAGGGACGCGATCGGCCCCTCCGGGTCAAGCCTCGGGGTCAAGCCTCGGCCGGCGCTTGCATGCTTCTTGCTTGGCGAGGCGCGCCGTTTCACTCTTCCGACAGCGGGACGTCCCGTGGTCCAGCCAAGGCAGGAGCGCCCGTGTCCATCGTCGCCGCCCTTCACCATCTCACCCGCTACCGCTACGACCGGCCGATCGCGCTCGGCCCGCAGGTCGTCCGGCTGCGCCCGGCGCCGCATTCCCGCACCCGGATCCCCAGCTATTCGCTGACGGTCACGCCGGCCGAGCATTTCGTGAACTGGCAGCAGGATCCACACGGCAACTGGCTGGCGCGGCTGGTGTTCCCGGAGAAGACGACGGAATTCTCGATCGAGGTCGACCTGACGGCCGAGATGACGGTCATCAACCCGTTCGACTTCTTCGTCGAGAGCTTCGCCGAGACCTTTCCCTTCGCCTATCCCGAGGAGCTGCGCGCCGAGCTGGCGCCCTATCTGGAGCCGGAGCCGGCGGGCCCGCACCTGACCGCTTTCGTGGCGGCACTGCCTCAAGAAGAGGCACGCACCATCGATTTCCTGGTCGGGCTCAACGCCCGGCTGCAGCACGACATCCGCTACCTGGTCCGGCTGGAGCCCGGCGTGCAGGAGCCGGAGGAGACGCTGGCGCTGGCCTCCGGCTCCTGCCGCGACTCCGCCTGGCTGCTGGTGCAGGTGCTGCGCCGGCTCGGCCTGGCCGCCCGCTTCGTCTCCGGCTACCTGATCCAGCTCAAGGCCGACATCGACCCGCTGGACGGCCCGAAGGGCACCGACAAGGACTTCACCGACCTGCATGCCTGGGCCGAGGTCTATCTCCCCGGCGCCGGCTGGGTCGGCCTCGACGCCACCTCCGGCCTGATGTGCGGCGAGGGCCACATCCCGCTGGCGGCGACCCCGCATTACCGCTCCGCCGCCCCGATCAGCGGCGTGGTGGAGCCGGCGGAGGTCGAGTTCGAGTTCGCGATGGAGGTGTCGCGCATCATCGAGCCGATCCGCATCACCATGCCGTTCTCGGACGAGGCCTGGCAGGCGCTCGACCGGCTCGGCGAGCAGGTCGATGCCGACCTCACCGCCCAGGATGTCCGCCTGACCATGGGCGGCGAGCCGACCTTCGTCTCGATCGACGACTTCGAGTCGGCGGAATGGAACATCGCCGCGGTCGGCCCGACCAAGCGCGGCTTCGCCGACGAGCTGATCCGGCGGCTGCGCGCCCGCTTCGCCCCGGGCGGCATGCTGCATTACGGCCAGGGCAAATGGTATCCCGGCGAGAGCCTGCCGCGCTGGGCCTTCGCGCTGTACTGGCGGCGCGACGGCAAGCCGGTGTGGCGCGACCCGGGCCTGATCGCGACCGAGATCTCGCGCGCCGAGGCGCCCAAGGCCGGCGCCGCCGAGGCGGAACGGCTGGCCGAGGGCATCGCCGAACGGCTCGGCCTGGCCGGCTATGTCGCGCCGGCCTATGAGGACCCGGTGCATTGGCTGCAGAAGGAGGCCGAGCTGCCGGCCAATGTCGACGTGCTGGACCCGAAGCTCGCGGACCCGGAGGAGCGCGTCCGCATGGTCCGGACCTTCGAGCGCGGCCTGTCCTCCCCCTCCGGCTACGTCCTGCCGGTGCAGCGCCGGACCGCGCGGGTCGGCGGGCGCTGGATCAGCGAACGCTGGGCCCTGCGCCGCAGCCAGCTGTTCCTGATCCCCGGCGATTCCCCGGTCGGGCTCCGCCTGCCGCTGGACTCTCTGCCCAAGGTGCCGGAGGCCGCCTATCCCAAGATCGTGCCGCAGGACCCGTTCGACGAGCGCCCGCCGCTGCCGGATTTCCATCAGCCCCGCCCGGCGGTGGCGGCCGACGGCGCCGCCGTGTCCCGGCCCGTCGTGCCGCAGCCGGACGCGGCGGTCGAGAGCGTGGTCCGCACCGCCCTCTGCATCGAGCCGCGGGACGGCGTGCTGTGCGTGTTCATGCCGCCGGTGGAGCGGCTGGAGGACTATCTCGAGCTGCTGGCCGAGATCGAGGCCACAGCCGAGGCGGCCGGCCTGCCGATCCATGTCGAGGGCTATCCGCCGCCGAACGACCCGCGGCTGCAGGTGATCAAGGTGACGCCCGACCCGGGCGTGATCGAGGTCAACGTCCATCCCGCCGGCGCCTGGCGTGAGGCGGTCGAGATCACCGTCGGCCTGTACGAGGAGGCGCGGCAGACGCGGCTGGGCACCGACCGGTTCATGAATGACGGCCGCCATATCGGCACCGGCGGCGGCAACCATGTCGTCCTCGGCGGCGCCACGCCGGAGGATTCGCCCTTCCTGCGCCGGCCCGACCTGCTGAAAAGCCTGATCGTGTACTGGCAGCGCCACCCGGCGCTGTCCTACCTGTTCTCCGGCCTGTTCATCGGCCCGACCAGCCAGGCGCCGCGGGTGGACGAGGCGCGGCACGATTCGCTGTACGAGCTGGAGATCGCCCTGGCCCAGGTGCCGCCGCCCGAAGCCGGCCCGCTGCCGCTGTGGCTGGTCGACCGGCTGTTCCGCAATCTCCTGGTCGACGTCGGCGGCAACACCCACCGGTCCGAGATCTGCATCGACAAGCTGTATTCGCCGGACGGCCCCACCGGGCGCCTGGGCCTGGTCGAGTTCCGCTCCTTCGAGATGCCGCCCGACGCCCGCATGAGCCTGGCGCAGCAATTGTTGCTGCGGGCCTTGATCGCCTGGTTCTGGCGCGAGCCGCAGCAAGGCGGGCTGGTGCGCTGGGGCACCGCGCTGCACGACCGCTTCATGCTGCCGCATTTCGTCTGGCAGGACATGCTCGACGTGCTGTCCGACCTGCGGCGTGCCGGCTATGCCTGTGACCCGGACTGGTTCGAGGCCCAGCGCGAGTTCCGCTTCCCGATCCTGGGCCGGGCCGAGCGCGGCGGCGTGGCGCTGGAGCTGCGCCAGGCGCTGGAGCCGTGGCACGTGATGGGCGAGGAAGGGGCGCCCGGCGGCACCGCCCGCTATGTCGACAGCTCGGTCGAGCGGCTGCAGATCCGGGCCAAGGGCTTCGTCCCCGGCCGCCACATCATCGCCTGCAACGGCCGCCGCCTGCCGCTCAGCGGCACCGGCACCTCCGGCGAGGCGGTGGCGGGAATCCGCTTCAAGGCCTGGCAGCCGCCCAGCGGCCTGCACCCGAACATCCCGGTCCACGTGCCCCTGACCTTCGATGTGATCGATGCCTGGAACGGCCGGTCGCTGGGCGGCTTCGTCTATCACGCCGCCCATCCCGGCGGCCTGAGTTATGAGACATTTCCGGTAAATTCGTATGAAGCGGAGGCGCGACGCCTCGCGCGCTTCCAGGATCACGGGCATACTCCGGGCCCGATGGCCCTGCCGCCCGAAGAGCGAACCCACGAGTTTCCGTTGACCCTGGATTTGAGAACACCGATTGGCTGGTGAGCTTCCGCTGCGCGCCGGGGAGGATGTGATGACCGCCCGGACCGCCGCCCGGCGCCTGCAGGACTGGATCGCCGGCTACACCCCCCTGCCCGGCGTGCCGGACGAGCTGATCGGCCCGGACGGGAAGCCGCGCGCCTATTGGCGGGACTTCCTCGACGTCATGGCCAGGCTGGCGCCGGAGGAGGCCGAGCGCCGCTTCGCCGCGGCGGACCGGCACATCCGCGACACCGGCGTGTCCTACCGCGTCCATGGCGAGGCCAGCGAGCGGTCCTGGCCGCTGAGCCGCGTGCCGCTGCTGGTTTCGGCGGCGGAGTGGCGCGAGATCGAGGCGGGCGTGATCCAGCGGGCCGAACTGCTGGAGACGGTGCTGCGCGACCTCTACGGCGACGGCAGGCTGGTGGCGGAGGGGGCGCTGCCCGCCGCGGCGGTGGCCGGCAGCCCCGACTTCCTGCGCCCGCTGCACGGCGTGGCGCCGCCGGGCGGGCGGTTCCTGCATCTCTACGCCGCCGATCTGGGCCGCGGCCCGGACGGGCGCTGGTGGGTGCTGAACGACCGCACCCAGGCGCCGTCCGGCGCCGGCTACGCGCTGGAGAACCGGCTGATCCTGTCGCGCGCGCTGCCGGCGCTGTACCACGAGATGAATGTCGAGCGGCTGGCCCCGTTCTTCGGCGCGCTGCGCGCCGGGCTGGCGGCGGTGGCGGACCGGTCCGATCCGCGGATCTGCCTGCTCAGCTCCGGCCGCTACAGCGAGACCTATTTCGAGCAGGCGCATCTGGCCCGCTATCTTGGCCTGATGCTGGTCGAAGGCGACGACCTGGTGCTGCATGACGGGCGGATCCATGTCCGCACCATCGCCGGGCTGAAGCGCGCCGACGTGCTGTGGCGCCGGGTCGACGCCGATTTCTGCGACCCGCTGGAGCTCAACACATCCTCGCGGCTCGGCGTGCCGGGCCTGCTGGAGGCGATCCGCGGCGGCCAGGTGGTGGTCGCCAACATGCCCGGTGCCGGGCTGGCCGAGGCGCGCATCCTGCTGAGCTTCCTGCCGGCGCTGTGCCGCCGGCTGCGGGGCGAGGACCTGACGCTGCCCAATGTCGCCACCTGGTGGTGCGGCCAGCCGCAGGAGCGGGAGACCGTGCTGGCCGCGCTGCCCGAGCTGGCGGTCGCGGCCGCCTTCGGCGCCACCGTCCCCGGCTTTCCGGGGCAGCCTTCCGTGCTCGGCGCCGAGGCGCCGCAGCGGGCGCGGCTGGAGGCGGCGATCCGGACCCGCCCGGTCGACTATGTCGGGCAGGAGGTGGCGCGGCTGTCGACCACCCCGGCCTGGCAGGACGGCAAGCTGGTGCCGCGGCCCTTCGTGCTGCGCGTCTTCGCCGCCGCGACGCCGGATGGCTGGAAGGTGATGCCGGGCGGCTTCTGCCGCATCTCCGACCGGCTGGACGCGCGCGCCGTGTCGATGGGCCAGGGGGTGCAGACCGCCGATGTCTGGATCCTGGCCGACCGCCCGGTCGAGGCCACGTCGCTGCTGCCGCGGCAGGACCGCGTGCCGATCCGCCGGATCGCCGGCAACCTGCCGAGCCACGCCGCCGACAGCCTGTTCTGGTTCGGCCGCTATCTCGAGCGCGCCGAGGCGACGCTGCGGCTGGTGCGGCGGCTGTGCTCGAGCCTGGTCGAGGCCGATCCCGCCATCCATGGCAGCGGCCAGACGCTGGACCGGCTGCAGAAGCTGCTGGTGGCCTGGGGCGCCGTGCCGCGGCCGAAGCCGGGCGACAGTGCCGGCGCCGTCGCCGCCGCGGCCCTGAACCAGGCGGAGAACTACGGCGCCGCGATCTCGCTGGTGCGCTCGGCGCGCCGCGCCTCCTCCGGCATCCGCGAGCGGCTGTCCGCCGATTCCTGGCCGCTGCTGGCCGAGCTGGAGGCCCGGCTGGGCGAGCCCGGCGAGACCGAGCTGTCGGAGGGCGAGACCTTCCACCGCGCCGACCGGGCCCTGCATGTGATCGCCGCCCTGTCCGGCCTGGCCCAGGAGAACATGAACCAGGTCGCCGGCTGGCGCTTCCTCGACATGGGGCGGCGGATCGAGCGCGGCATCAACACCTGCCGCTTCGCCCGCAACCTGGCCGAGCCCGGCACCACCACCGACGATCTCGACGCGCTGCTCGACCTCGTCGATTCCCAGATCAGCTACCGGTCGCGCTACGTCATCGGGCCGGCCCTGGCGCCGGTGCGCGACATGGTGGTGCTGGATCCTTTCAACCCGCGGGCGGTGGCGTTCCAGGTCGAGCGGCTGCTGCAGCATCTGAAGGCCCTGCCGTCGCTGCGCGAGGACGGCATGCCGGAGGCGCCGCTGCGGCTGGCCACCATCATCTCCGGCACCCTGTCGGCGGCCCAGGCCGAATCCCTCGACAACAGCCAGATCCTGGGGCTCGAGCAGAAGCTGATGCAGCTGTCCGAGGCGATCGCCGACCGCTATTTCCTGCAGGGCCGCAACGCCGTGCGGCCGGAAAAGCTGACGGGGCTGTATTGATGGCGTCGAGCGAAGAGAACGAATTGTGCCGTTCTTGTCGTTTTCTGTCATTGCCGGGCTTGACCCGGCAATCCAGAGGATGTCGACAGTCTCTGGATGCCCGGGTCAAGCCCGGGCATGACAATAAAAAAAGGCAGTTGGTGCTGCCTTGTGGCTCTCCCGCATGATCTACGACATCCGTCACCTCTCGACCTACGCCTATGAGACGCCGGTGAGCTTCGCCCGCTGCGTCCTGCGCCTCTTGCCCAGCGACCGGCCGGAGCAGCGCGTTCTGTCCCGGGCGATCGAGGTGAAGCCGGTGCCGGCGGCCTCCGCGGCACGGCGCAGCTTCTTCGGCAACGACGTCGTCACCGTCACCATCGAGGCGGCGCATCGCGAGCTGCGGGTCGACGCCCGGTCGCGGGTCGAGGTGACGCGGGACACCGGCGATTTGCTGCGCCAGGCCAGCCGGCCCTGGGGGGAGGTGCGGGAGCGCGCCTTCGCCGCCGCGACCCTGGCCCCGTCGTCCCCGGCCCATCACCTGTATCCGAGCCGCCTGGTGCCGATCCTCGGCCCGCTGTCGGCCTATGCCCATGTCAGCTTCCCGCCGGGCCGCCCGATCCTGGAGGCCGCCACCGAGCTGATGCGGCGGATCAAGGCCGACTTCACCTACGACCCCAAGGCGACGGCGGTCTCGACCCCGCTGATCGAGGCCTTCGAGACCCGCCGCGGCGTGTGCCAGGACTTCGCCCACATCATGATCGCCTGCCTGCGCGGCGTCGGCCTGCCGGCCGCCTATGTCAGCGGCTATCTGCGCACCCTGCCGCCGCCCGGCAAGCCGCGGCTGGAGGGGGCGGACGCCACCCACGCCTGGGTGATGGCCTGGTGCGGCGAGGAATTCGGCTGGCTCGGCTTCGACCCGACCAATGCGGTGCTGGTCGAGAACGACCACATCGTCCTGGCGAGCGGCCGCGACTATGCCGACGTGTCGCCGATCGACGGCGTCATCCTCGGCGCCGGAGCGCAGGCCCTGACCGTGAAGGTCGACGTCGTCCCGGTTCCCTGACACGGCGTCCGGTCGACCGGCCGGGAAATCTTATCGGGCGATAAGAAAAACCCGTTAGACGCGACCGGCGCCCTGCCCCAGCGTGTCCCCACCGCCGGCAATCGACCGGCGCCCGCAGACCGCCCCAGACGGCGGCCGCCACGGCACAAACAGGGACACGACCATGACACTCGCCTGCTGCGCGCGATCCCTTTGTCTCGCCTCCATCCTCGCCATCACTGCGACTGCTGCGGCGGCCCCCGCGGCGGACGCCGCCCAGATCACCGTCATGGGCTATCGCGGCGAGTTCCAGGAGAACTACACCAAGGCGGTGATCGAGCCGTTCCAGGCCGCCCATCCGGACATCACCGTGACCTATTACGGCGTCCAGAACGCGGCCACGGCCCTCGGCCTGATGCGGGCGCAGAAGGACGCGCCGCAGGTCGACGCCGTGATCTTCGACCTGTCGGTCGCCAAGATCGCACGGGACGAGGGGCTGATCGCCGAGGCGTCGCGGCTGACCAACCTGGCCCATCTCGGCGATCTCGGCCGCGACCTCGGCGCCTTCGCCCCGCCGATCACCTATGACACGCTGGCGCTGCTGTACAACGCCGAGACCTTCCCGACCGCGCCGACCAGCTGGACCGCGCTGTGGGACAAGGGCCAGGCCGGCAAGATCATCGTCCCGGCCCAGGGCGGCGGCGACATCCAGGCGATCGCGCTGACCCTGATCGCCAACCGCATGGCCGGGGCCGAGGATTATCGCCAGGGCGTCGGCCCCGGCGTCGACAAGCTGGTCGAGATGGCGCCGCTGATCCAGACCTGGGAGCCGAAGCCGGACGCCTACACCCTGGTGGCCAACGGCACCGCCACGCTGGCGATCGGCTGGAACGCGCGCAGCCAGTTCTACGCCGACCAGACCGAGGGCCGGCTGGGGTCAGTGGCGCCGGCGGAGGGCACCATCACCCAGGTCAACGTGATCAGCCTGATCGCCAATTCGCCGAACCGCGAGGCGGCCGAGACCTTCATGGACTACACCCTGGGGGCCGAGGCGCAGCAGCGCTTCTCCGAGGCGATGTTCTACGCCCCCTCGAACCGCGATGCGGCGATCCGGCCCGAGACCGGCAAGCGCATCCCGCTGCTCGACCCGGCGCAGAAGGCCAAGCTGGTGCCGATCGACTGGATGACCATCGGCGACATGCGGGAATCGATCCTGGCTCCCTGGCGGCGCCAGATCATCCCGGCCAGCCGCTAGAGACCGCTTGTAAACGCTACTGGTGCGGCCGTCTGGCGGCGGTTTCTCCGCTTCCGGTGCTCACGGACCCAAACGTCCGCTGCGCGCCGGTTCTCGAAACCACCGCCAGCCGACTCACACCAGCGCATTTCCAAACGGTCTCTACCTCCTTCCCTCCACCAGCACCCGGGATTTCCCATGCAGGCGACGATGACCGCCCCCGTCCTCGACCCCGGCCGCGCCGCGCCCGCGTCGCAGCCCGATCCCGCCGCCGGCTTCCTGCGGCTGGAGGGGGTGACCAAGCGCTATGCCGGGGTCACCGCCGTCTCCGACCTCTGGCTCGAGGTCAGCCGCGGCAAGCTGCTCGGCCTGCTCGGCCCCTCCGGCTGCGGCAAGACCACGGCGCTGCGCATGATCGCCGGGCTGCTGCCGGTGACCGACGGCCGGATCGTGGTGGCCGGCGACGACATCACCCAGCGGCCGCCGCACCGGCGCGACATCGGCCTGGTGTTCCAGAACTACGCCCTGTTCCCGCACATGACCGTGGCCGAGAACGTCGCCTTCGGCCTGGACATGCGGCGCGTCGGCAAGGCCGAGGCGCGCGAGCGGGTCGAGCAGGCGCTGGAGATGGTGCGGCTGCCGGGCTATGGCCCGCGCAAGCCGAAGGAGATGTCGGGCGGCCAGCAGCAGCGCGTCGCCCTGGCCCGGGCGCTGGTGATCCGCCCCCGCATCCTGCTGCTGGATGAGCCGCTGTCCAACCTCGACGCCAAGCTGCGCGACGAGATGCGGATCGAGATCCGCGAGATCCAGCAGCGGCTGTCGATCACCACCGTCTTCGTCACCCATGACCAGGTCGAGGCCCTGACCATGTGCGACGTGGTCGGCGTCATGTCCGGCGGCCGGTTGGCGCAGCTGGGATCGCCGGAGGACATCTACGAGCGGCCGGCGTCGCGCTTCGTGGCCGAGTTCGTCGGCCGCACCAACACCCTGCCCTGCGAGTTGCTGGACCGCCGCCGGCTGCGGCTGGGCGGCGCGGTCTACCGCTGCGCCGCAACCGAGCAGACCCCCGGCGCCGCCTGGGCCACGGTGCGGCCGCACCGGATCAGCCTGACGCCGCATCGCGACCAGGCCCTCTTGAGCACCGCCACCAACGGCGCTCCCGGCCGGGTGCTGCGCGTCACCTATATCGGCGACCTGGTGCAGTACGACATCGACATCGGCGGACCCATCCTGAAGGTCGAGGCGCCGACCGCCGGGCCCGGCGCCGCCCACGGCCCGGGCGATCGCTTGATGTGCGAATGGTCGCCCGACGACATGCTGGTCTTCCCAGGCTGAGCCATGACCGCCATTCCCGCCGACCTCGCCCCCGCCGCGACCCCGCGCTCCCGCCGCGGCCGCTTCGCCCTGATCGCCGCCGCGCTCTTGGCGCCGATGGCGCTGATCAACCTCGTCGCCTTCATCTTCCCGGTGCTGCGGCTGGCCCAGATCTCGTTCCAAGAGAGCCGCAGCAGCGGCGTCCTGACCGATGTCTATTCCTTCCGCAACTACCTCGGCTTCTTCACCGACAGCTTCAACCTGAGCCTGATCGCGAACTCGCTGGCGATGAGCTTCGCCGTGACCCTGGCGACGCTGGCCTGCGCCTATCCGATCGCGATGTTCCTGCACCGGGCGCCGGCGCATTGGCGGAACATCCTGTTCGTGATCACGGTGTCGCCGCTGCTGGTCAGCAGCGTGGTCCGCACCTATGGCTGGATGGTGCTGCTGGGCGACCAGGGGCTGGTGAACGGGGCGCTGCTGTCGCTCGGCTTGGTCCAGTCGCCGCTGCGCCTGGTCAACAACATGACCGGCGTCTTCATCGGCCTGGTCGAGATCCTGATGCCCTATATGGCGCTGTCGCTGATGGCCGGGTTCGGCCGGCTGGAGGCGAGCCATGAGGAGGCGGCGGCCTCGCTCGGCGCCGGGCCCTTCACCCGGTTCCGCCGCATCGTCCTGCCGCTGACCCTGCCCGGGATCGCGCTGGGCTGCCTGCTGTGCTTCGTGCTGTCCATCAGCTCCTTCATCACGCCGAAGCTGCTGGGCGGCGGCCGGGTCTTCCTGCTGGCGACCGAGATCTACGACCAGGCGGTGATCCAGCTGCAATGGCCGATGGCGGCGACGATCTCGGTGGTCGTGCTGATCATCTTCGGCGCCGCCCTCGCCGCCTATGCCCGCATCATCCGGCGCTTCGACTGAAGGAGGGAACCGCCATGGTCGGAACCACGACGCTGCCCTTCAGGCTCCTGGTGCTGCTGCTGTACGCCTTCCTGCTGGCGCCGATCCTGATCGTCGTGCCGCTGTCCTTCAGCAACGACGCCTATCTCACCTTCCCGCCTTCGGCCTGGGGCACGCGCTGGTACGCGGCGCTGGCCCAGAACAAGATGATGATCCAGGCCTTCTGGGTCAGCCTGGGCATCGCGGCGCTGGTCACGGCGCTGTCGCTGGCCGCCGGGATCCCCGCCGCCTACGCCATCCGGCGGTTCCGGTTCCGCGGCAGCGAGACGCTGATGAGCCTGTTCACGGCGCCGCTGCTGCTGCCCTCGATCGTGCTGGGCCTGGCGATCCTGCTGGTGTTCGTCGACCTGCGGCTGCTCAGCACCTATCCCGGGCTGGTGGCGGCGCATCTGATCGTCACCACCCCCTATGTGATCCGGATCATGGCGACGGCGCTGGCCACATTGCCGCCGGCGGTGGAGGACGCGGCCGCCACCCTGGGCGCCCCGCCCCTCACCGTGTTCCGCCGGGTCACGCTGCCGCTGATGATGCCGGGCCTGGTCGCCAGCGCCGCCCTGGCCTTCCTGATCTCCTTCGACGAGGTGGTGATCTCGCTGTTCGTCACCGGCCCCGGCATCACCACCCTGCCGGTGGCGATGTTCAACTATGTCGAGAGCCGGACCGACCCGATGATCGCCGCGGTCTCGGTCGTCCTGGTCGCCGCCACGCTTCTCATCATCACCCTGGTCGAGCGCTCGCTCGGCCTGTCGAAGGCGATGGGCAAATGACCCACGCCGCCGCAGCCATGGAGTTCCCCGAGACAATGGATCGTCTGGCCCTCTGGATGTCGCATCCGCACTTCTCCTACGTGGAGATGGCGCATCTCTGCGGCTTCCGCACCCTCGTCATCGATGTCGAGCACGGCACCTTCGACCTGCCGGACCTCGACCGCTTCCTGGCCTTCACCAAGGCCAAGGGCATCTCGGTCCTGGCCAAGGTGCTGGCGCCGACCACCGAGGCGATCCAGCAGGTGCTCGATTTCGGCGCCGATGGCGTGGTCATCCCCCATCTCCTCGGGGTCGAGCACACCAGGGCGGTGACCGCGGCGGCAAAATTCCCGATGCGCGGCATCCGCAGCTATTCCGGCGGCCGGCCGGCCGGATACGCCCGCCCGAGCAGCGGCTATTTCGACGAGGAGAACCGGCGCACCCGCTGCTACGCCATGATCGAGACCGCCGAGAGCCTGGCCGAGGTCGAGGGCATCCTGGACCTCGACACGGTCGACGGGCTGTTCCCCGGCCCGTCCGACCTGGCGCTGGCGCGCGGCCGCGGCGCCTATGCCTTCGGCGACGCCGACCGCGCCGATTTGGCCCGCTGCGCCCGCGCCGCCCGGGCTGCCGGCAAGCCCTGGATCATGCCGGCCTGGACCGCGGCGGAGCGCGAATTCGCCCTGGCCGAGGGCGCGGCGCAGCTGGTGGTCGCGACCCAGACCATGGTCGTCCGCCAGGGCCTGGCCGGGACCCTGGACGCGCTGAAGCGCGAAGCCGTGCTGGCCGCCTGACCCTTCCCTTCCTTCCGGAGCCGAACCATGAAGATCAGCCTGATCCAGACCAACCCGCAGACCGACCGGGCCGAGAATCTCGGCAACACCATGGTGCTGATGGAAGACGCCATCCGCACCGACAAGCCGGACCTGCTGGTGCTGCCGGAGTATTTCGAGCTGTACGGCGGCAGAACCGCCGACAAGGTCGCGGCGGCCGAGCCGGCGCCGGGCGGCGCCGCCTATGCCATGGCCCAGAGCGTGGCCAAGGCCAACCGCGTCTGGGTCCATGCCGGCAGCCTGATGGAGCGCATCCCGGGCGAGAACCGGATCTACAACACCACGGTCGTGTTCGACCGCGACGGGCGCGAGGCCGCGCGCTACCGCAAGATCCATCTGTTCGACATCGTCGCGCCGGACGGCACCGCCTACCGGGAATCGGCGACGGTGCGGCCGGGCGAGGACGTGGTCCTGTACGAGATGGAGGGGCTGAAGGTCGGCTGCGCCATCTGCTACGACATCCGCTTCGCCGAGCTGTTCTTGGCCCTGGCCAAGCAGGGTGCCGACGTGATCGTGCTGCCCGCCGCCTTCACGCTGCAGACCGGCAAGGACCATTGGGAGGTGCTGGCCCGCGCCCGGGCGATCGAGACCCAGACCTATGTCGCCGCCTGCGGCCAGTGGGGTGCCCATGTGTCGAATGGCGAGAAGCGGCACACCTACGGCCATTCGCTGGTCTGCGACCCCTGGGGCCATGTCGTCGCCCGCGCCTCGGACGGGGTCGGCTTCGTCACCGCCCGGGTGGAGCCGGAGCAGATCCGCCGGGCGCGGACATCGATCCCGATGAACGACCACCGCCGCCTGGCCTGCGCGTGAGGACGCCGATGTACACGATCAACGACATGCCGCCGCCGGTGCCGCAGGCCCATCTCGACCTGCTGTCCGGGGTCGAGACCGCCACGGTCGGGCATTGGCGCCTGTTCGGCTTCATGCATCACGGCATTCACCCGCTGCTGCGCGGCAAGCGGGTGGTCGGCACCGCCGTCACCGTCGCCATCCCAGGGCCGGATTCGACCCTGCTGCACCACGCCACCGGCCTGCTGCGTCCCGGCGACATCCTGGTCGTCGACCGCCTCGGCGACGACCGCCACGCCTGCTGGGGCGGCGGCGTCACCGTGGCGGCCAAGGCGGCGGGGGCGGTCGCCGGCATCGTCGACGGGCCTTGCACCGACCTGGCGGAGATCGAGGAGTCCGACTTCCCGATCTGGGCCCGCGGCATCTCGCCGATCACCACCCGGCTCTACGACCTCGGCGGCGGCCTCAACATCCCGGTCGCCTGCGGCGGCGTGGTGGTGATGCCGGGCGACGCGATCCTGGCCGATGACAGCGGCGTGCTGGTGCTGCCGCGGGCGGAGGTCCAGGTGGTGGCGGCGGAGGCGCTGCGCCGGCAGGAGGTGGGGCGCGAGCGCGAGCTGACGGTCAAGCACGGCGCCAAGCTGGGCGAGGTGTCGGGGGCGAGCCGCAAGGTGCTGGCCCGCGGCGCCGCCTGACACGGGCCTTTACGCGGGGCTCGCCGGCGCCCTCAATCAGGATCTCAGATCCTGATCGGGGCACCGCCGACCCGCCATGAACATCCGCTTCCTCGAAACCGCGATCTGGCTGTCGCGCCTGCGCAGTTTCCGGGCCACGGCCGAGCGCCTGAACATCACCCAGGCCGCGATCTCCAGCCGGGTCGCGGCGATGGAGCAGGAGCTGGGCTTCAAGCTGTTCGAGCGCGACGCCCGCGACGTGCGCCTGACCGCCGAGGGCCAGACCTTCGTCGACGGCGCGCAGGAGATCGTGGCCCGCTATCATGAGCTGGTCCAGAGCCTGGACCCGACCTCGGCGATCAAGGGCGCGGTGCGGATCGGCCTGGTGCCGAGCATGGCCCTGACCCTGCTGCCCGACATCGCCGGCACGCTGCGCCGGCAGTTCCCCAATGTCCGCTTCTCGGTCACCACCGACGCGTCCCACACCATCCTGCAGAAGCTGTCGGACCGGGAGATCGACGTCGCGCTGATCATCCGGCCGGACGGGGCGGACGGCTGCAAGGTCCTCGACCTCTGCACCTTCGGCATGTTCTGGATCTCCGGCCCCGCCCTGCTGCCCCGCCCCGCCGACGGGACGCTGCGGCCGGAGGACATCGCCGCCCATGCGATCATCTCCTACGAGCCTGGGGCCCACAACCACGCCCGGCTGCTCGACTACCTCGCCGGGGTCGGCGACCCGGTGCTGCACTATTCCAACTCGCTGTCGACCACGGTCAGCATGACCATCGCCGGCATCGGCATCGCCGTGCTGCCGCCGGTGGTGATCCAGCGCGAGCTGCGCGAGGGCATCCTGCACGTCCTCAAGGTGCACCCGCCCTTCCCGGCCACCCGCTACGCCGCGGTGCATCTCGACCCGCCGATGTCGCGGCTGCCGTCGCTGGTCGCCGCGATCGCCCGCGACGCCGCCGCCGCCTTCTGCTGCCTGTACGACGCCTCTCTCGCACACCAAGGGTGAGCTTGATCGGACGACAGGGTTGACAGCGGCCCCTCCCGTTCGTTTAAGTGGTCTTACCACGGTAAGAGCACTATGACCGACCTCATCAAGCTCACCCGCGATCCCGACGACGCCCCGGGCGGATACGACAAGGTCTTCGCCTTCCTGCGCGAGCAGCTGCTGTCGGGGGCGCTGAAGACCGGCGACCGGCTGCTGCCGGAGCGCGACCTGTCGGCACTGCTGGGCGTCGGCCGGCCGGTGCTGCGCGAGGCGCTGCGGGCGTTGGCGATGCTGGGCGCGGTCGAGATCCGGCACGGCGTCGGCACCATCGTGCGCCAGCCCGACGCCTCGACCCTGGGCGAGTTCTTCACCTTCGTCCTGGCCCAGCAGTCGGACGTCATCGATGACGTGATGGAAGCGCGGATCGCGATCGAGTGCCAGGCCGTGCGCCTGGCCTGCCGCCGCGCCACCCTGGCGGATTTCGAGCGCATCCGGTCGGCGCTGCAGCGGATCGAGGCCACGATCGACGACCCGGTGGCGGGCGGCGAGGCCGATTTCGACTTCCACAACGGCATCGTCCAGGCTGCCCGGTCGGAGACGCTGCGCAGCGTCTACGCCGCCATCTCCGATCTGGTGCACCGGTCGCATCGCGGGCGGCGCGAGTTGATCCTGAAGGTGCCGGGCATCCGGTCGTTCCTGATCGACCACCACCACCGGATCTTCGAGGCGCTGGTGGCGCGCGACGTGCAGCGCTCGGACGAGCTGCTGCGCCGCCATTTCGAGATCGGCGACGAATACCGCCGCAAGGCCTTCGAGACGCCCAGGCCGCAAGGCTGACGGCCCACCCGACAAGGAGACCCGTGTTGAAGATCGTGATCGGCTGCGACCATGCCGGCTTTCCCCTGAAGCGAGAGATCGCCGACTTCGTTGCGGGCCTCGGCCATGCGGTAGCGGATGTGGGCAGCCACACCCCCGACCCGGTCGACTTCCCGGACATCGCCCGGGCGGTCTGCGCCGCCGTCACCGGCGGGGCCGCCGACCGCGGGCTGATGATCTGCGGCACCGGCGTCGGCGCGGCCATCGCCGCCAACAAGATCCGCGGTATCCGGGCAGCCGTCTGCCACGATTTCCACTCGGCGCATCAGGCGGTCGAGCATGACGACGTCAACGTCATGTGCGTCGGCGCCCAGATCGTCGGACCGTGGCTGGCGCGCGACCTGGTCGCCGCCTATCTCGCCGCCGAGTTCGAGCCCAGCGAGGACTTCAAGCGCCGGGTCGAGAAGCTGGCGCAGCTGGAGCGGGAGGGCTGAGCCATGGCGGAGCCCAAGCATATCGTCGGCTTCATCGGCCTCGGCACCATGGGCCGCGAGATGGCGGCCAACCTGCTGCGCGCCGGCCATGCGGTGCGCGCCTATGATTTGGTGCCGGCGGCGGTCGACGCCCTGGCGGCGCAGGGCGCCATCCCCGCCGCCAGCGTGGCCGGGGCGGCCGAAGGCGCCGACATCGTCGTCACCATGCTGCCCGACACGCCGCAGGTCGAGGAGGTCGTGTACGGCCCCGGTGGCCTGCTGGCGGCGCCACCGCGCGGCCGGCTGGTGGTCGACATGAGCACGATCGCGCCGCAGGCGGTGCGGCGGATGCATGCCGACCTGGCCGCCGCCGGCATCGACCTGCTGGACGCGCCCGTTTCCGGCGGGCCGCAGGGCGCCCGCGCCGCCACACTGACGATCATGGCCGGCGGCGCCCGGCCCGCCTTCGACCGCGCCTTGCCGGTGCTGCGCGGCATGGGCACCACCATCACCCATGTCGGCGACAGCGGCGCCGGCCAGACGGTGAAGCTGTGCAACCAGCTGATCTGCGGCATCAACCTGCAGGCGATCTGCGAGGCGTTGGCGCTAGGCCGGGCCTGCGGCGTCGACCTGGACCAGATGCGCGAGGTGCTGCTCGGCGGCTCCGCCGCCTCCTGGATGCTGGACCGTCTGGGGCCGGCGATGATCTCCGGCGATGCCGGCGCCGGCTTCCGCATCGACCTGATGCTGAAGGATCTGCGGCTGGTGCAGGAGTTGGCCTATGGCAAGGCCGTCCCCCTGCCCGCCACGGCGCTGGTCACCAGCCAGTATCTCGACGCCCGGGCCCATGGCGAGGGCGGCAACGGCAACCAGGCCCTGTTCCGCGTCTATGACCGCATGAGCGGGCAGGCCTCGTCCCCCAGCGGCGGCCCGAACGGCAGCTAGAGGAGGCGGCGATGGGCGTCACCCTCGATTTCTCCGTCGTGCTCGAGCGCTGGCCGATGTTCCTGGACGGTGCCTGGCTGACCATCCGCCTGGCCCTGGCCTCGACGGTGCTGGGCTTCGCGCTCGGCACGCTGTGCGCGATCGGCCGGCGCGGCCGGTCGGCCTGGCTGTCGCGGCTGTGCGGTGTCTATGTCGAGGCGATCCGGAACACGCCCTTCCTGGTGCAGATCTTCGTCGTCTATTTCGGCCTATCCAGCCTGGGCCTGTCGCTGCCGGCCGTCACCGTCGCGGTGATCGCGCTGACCATCAATGTCGGCGCCTACACCGCCGAGATCATGCGCGCCGGCTTCGACTCGATCCAGAAGGGCCAGATCGAGGCCGGGGAATGCCTGGGCCTGTCGCGGGTGCAGATCTACTGGCATGTGGTGCTGCGCCCGGCGATGGAGCGGGTCTATCCCGCTTTGACCAGCCAGTTCGTGCTGCTGATGCTGGCCTCCTCCGTCGTCTCGCAGATCTCGGCCGAGGAGTTGACGGCGGTCGCCAACTTCATCCAGTCCGACACCTATCGCGCCTTCGAGACCTACATCGTCGTCGCGCTGCTCTACATCGCCCTCTCGCTGCTGATGCGGGCCGGCTTCTGGGGGCTCGGCCTGATGCTGTTCCCGCGCCGCCGCCGGCTCGGCACGCCGCTCTGACCGCGAGGACGCCATGCAATCCGGTCTGAACCTGAACCATCTCGACTTCCTGCTGCAGGGCGCGCTGTGGACCCTGGTGCTGTCGCTGATGGCGCTGATCGGCGGCGGCCTTGTCGGCTTCGGCGTTGCCCTCGGCCGCATCGCGCCGAGCCGCCTGCTGCGCGTCGCGGTCGGCTGCTATGTCCAGCTGATCCAGGGCACGCCGCTGCTGGTCCTGCTGTTCCTGACCTATTTCGGCCTGCCGACGCTGGGCATCGACGTGCCGCCGCTGCTGGCCGCCGGCGTGTCGCTGACGATCTATGTCAGCGCCTATCTCGGCGAGATCTGGCGCGGCTGCCTGGAGGCGGTGCCGAAGCCGCAATGGGAGGCGGCTGAGTGCCTGGCGCTGAGCCGCAGCCAGCGCCTGTTCAAGGTGATCCTGCCACAGGCCGTGCGCCTGGCCACGCCGCCAACCGTCGGCTTCATGGTGCAGATCATCAAGAACACATCCCTCGCCTCGGTGGTCGGCTTCGTCGAGCTCGCCCGGGCCGGGCAGATCATCAACAACTCCATCTTCCAGCCCTTCGCGATCTACATGGTGATCGCCGTTCTCTACTTCGCCATGTGCTACCCGGTCTCACTGCTCAGCCGCAGGCTGGAGCGCCGGACGGGCCATGTGCCGCGGCTGAAGCCGGCCCTCGCCTGACCGGGCCTCAAGAAGACATCAGGGAGAGAACGCGATGACCGCGATGGTGACGCTGCAGGACGTGCGCAAGAGCTTCGGCGAGCTGACCGTGCTCGACGGCGTGTCCTTCGCCGTCGACAGGGGCCAGGTCACGGCCCTGATCGGCCGCAGCGGGTCGGGCAAGAGCACCGCGCTGCGCTGCATCGACCGGCTGGAGACGATCGACGGCGGCGAGATCACGGTCTGCGACCACAAGGTCAGCGACCCGGAGATCGACCTGCGCCGGCTGCGGCTGGACGTCGGCATCGTGTTCCAGAGCTACAACCTGTTCCCGCATCTGACCATCGAGCAGAACATCACCCTGGCCCCGGTCTCGGTGAAGAAGGTGCCGCGGGTCGAGGCCCGGGCACTGGCCCGCGGCGTGCTGGACCAGGTCGGCCTCGGCGAGAAGGCCGATGCCTATCCCGAGCAGCTGTCGGGCGGCCAGCAGCAGCGCGCCGCCATCGCCCGGTCGCTGGCGATGCAGCCCAAGGTGATGCTGTTCGACGAGGTCACCTCGGCCCTCGACCCCGAGCTGAAGGGCGAGGTGCTGAAGGTGATGGAGGATCTCGCGGCGCGCGGCATGACGATGATCATGGTCACCCATGAGATGGGCTTCGCCCGTCGCGTGGCGGACCGCATCGTCTTCATGCATCGCGGCCGGGTGCACGAGCAGGGGCCGGCCGAGATCCTGGTCAACCCCGAAACGCCGGAGCTGCAGCAGTTCGTCGCCAACGAGCTCTGAGCCCGCCCGTCTCATCAGAACAACCAACCAGAACATAGACAAGGAGGAGACGCAGATGCAGCCGTCAATCCGCTGGAGCCGGGCGATCGCCCTGGCCTGTGCCCTGAGCCTCGGGGCCTTGACCGCCCGGGCCGACCTGCTGGACGACATCATGGCCGCCAAGACCATCCGGATCGCGACGGACCTGGCCATCCCGCCCTCGGGCATGATCGACGACCAGATGAAGCCCACCGGCTCCGACGTCGAGACCGCGCAGCTGCTGGCCAAGGATTGGGGGCTGGAGCTTGAGTTCGTGCAGACCACCGGCGCCACCCGCATCCCGAACGTGCAGACCGGCAAGGCCGACATCATCATCTCGACCCTGTCGGTGACGCCGGAGCGGGCCAAGGTGATCGACTTCTCGAAGCCCTATGCCGCGCTGCAATCGGTGATCGGCGCCCCGGCGAGCGACCCGATCAAGGACTGGGCGGACCTGCAGGGCAAGTCGGTGACCGTCACCCGCGGCACCACCCAGGACACCGAGCTGACCAAGCTGGCGGCGGAGAAGGGCTTCCAGGTGGTGCGCTACGACGACGACGCGACCATGGTGACCGCCGCCGTCTCGGGCCAGGCCCAGATCGTCGCCACCTCGGCGACGCTGGTGAACCAGATCAAGCAGAAAGCCCCGGACCGCGCCTTCGAGCCGAAATTCCTGATCCGCACCTTCGACCTCGCCATCGGCCTGCGCCAGGGCGAGCCGCGGCTGATGGAGAAGGTGAACGAGTGGGTGTCGGCCAACCTGAAGAACCGCAAGCTGAACGACATCTACCAGAAGTACCACGGCTCGCCCCTGCCGGAGGCGATGCTGCAGTAGGACGACCCGACCTCATACTCACGGATCGTCATCCCGTGCGCGCTGCGGCGCGAAGTGTCGCTGCGCAGACACGGGATCTCTGTACGTTCTGGAGCGAGATCCCGGTTCTGCGGCGCATCACTTCGTGCTGCGCCGCGCCCGGGATGACGAGGAATAGTGATGAGGGTGCCGCCCTCACCCCTCCCCCGGCTTCGGCAGGTCCGTCAGCGACCCGACCGGCACCACCGGCAGCACGATCCGCGACGGGTGCGCGCGGTCGAGATGGATCCGGTTGGTCGCCACCCGCTTCAGCCGGCCCGTGCCCTCCGGCTCGCCGCTGTTCGGGTTGACGTCGTATTTCGGGAAGTTGCTGGAGGCGATGTCGAGCCGGATGCGGTGGCCAGCCTTGAACAGGTTGGCAGTGGCGAAGGGCTCGATGGTGATGGCGTAGACCCGGCCCGGCTCCAGCGGCGACGGGCTTTCCCAGCTGTCGCGGTAGCGGCAGCGCAGGATGCCGTCGGTCAGGTTCAGGGCGAAGCCCTTGGGGTCGTCCGCGGTCGGCGGATGCACGTCGATCAGCTTGGCGGTGAAGTCGGTATCCGGCGCATCGGAGGAGACGAAGAGCCGGATTTCGATCGGCCCGACCACCGCGATGTCCGCGGCCAAAGGCTCGGTCTCGAACACCACGACGTCGGGGCGGGCGGAGAGCGGCAGGCCGGGCCGGCGGCTGCCGAAGAAGCGCTCGCCCTCGGTCTGGTCGAAGCCGCCGCCCTCGAACACCGGCTGGCCGGAGGTCAGGGCCCCGCCGATGGTCGGCACCGGGTCGGAAGGGTCGGACTGGTAGGCGATCGATGCCTGCTCCGCCTGCGGCGGGGCCGGGTCCAGCCGGCCGTCTTCGTGCAAATGGTAGTCGGTGAAGGCGGTGCCGGGCAGCGGCCAGTCCGGCGCCGCGATCCAGCGGCCGCCATGGTCCAGCCGGCCCTCTGCCGTGCGCCGGCCGCTGCCGCCGCCCATCAGGAACAGCCGCGCCGTGGGCTCCGCCTCGGCGCCGTTGCCGATGCCCTTCAGCCAGCGGTCGAACCAGCGGCGGCGGAACTGCAGCCAGCTTGAGGTGACATTGCCGTCGATCGTCGCCGCCGGCCCGAACTCGACGTCGCCGCTGAAGGTGGTGTTGCGGTTGCCGTGCAGCCACGGCCCCATGATCAGCTGGACCGGAGCCGTCCGGCCGCTGAGGGCGCCATAGTTCTCCATGGTGGTGCGGACATAGGCGTCGTACCAGCTGGACATCAGCACCATCGGCACGTCGGGGAAGCGGTCGTAATACCCCTCAGCATAGATGCCAAGCTGCTTCCAGTAGTCGCCGAAGGACCCCTGCGTCCATTGCTCGAACAGATAGGCCTCGTAGTCCGGCACGGCGCGCACCGGTGAATGGCCGGGTCGCCAGGGCATGGCGGCGAACCAGGCGCGGATGTCCTCGGCCTCCAGCGCCGCCAGCACCTTGGGATCGGCCAGCGCCGCCGGGCTTTCCTTGGCCTGGCTGAAGGCCCAGGTCGCCTGCTTCAGCTCGAAGGCGCCGCCCTGGCGGATGCCGCACTGGTAGGAGTTCGAGAAGCCGCCCGAATCCACCACCATGCAGGCCAGGCCCGGCGGGTTCAGGCAGGCCAGCGCGAACTGGGTGTGGGCGGCATAGGACAGGCCCATGGTGCCGACCTTGCCGTTCGACCAGGGCTGGGCCGTGATCCAGGCGACCGTGTCGAAGCCGTCCGGCCCCTCGGAGGTGTATTTCGTGAACGCCCCCTCGGAGCCGTGGCGGCCGCGGCAGTCCTGGAAGACCACGGCGTAGCCGGCGCGGACGAAATGCGCCGCCACCTGCGGCCGGGTCATCGGCCCGTCCATGCCGACCCCGATCTCGGAGCGCGACAGCTCGGTCTTGCCGTAGGGCGTGCGCTCCAGGATCGCCGGCAGCGGGGCGTCGACGCCGATGCGGTGGCCGGCCGGCAGGTACACATCGGTCGCCAGCCGCACGCCGTCGCGCAGGGTGACCATCCGGTCGCGCAGCGCCTGGATTTCGCCCGAGCTCACTTGGCCGCCTCCGCATAGGTGGCCAGGGTCCATTCGTTCTTGTTGGCGCGGTAGGTGATGCCGTTGCGCGCCGCCCAATGCACGGTCGGGAAGTACAGCGGCACGATGCCGACATCGCCGAAGCCGATCTGCGCCGCCTGCTCCAGCAGCTGGTTGCGCTTGGCTTCGTCGAACTCCGCCAGCGCCTGCTTCAGTACCGCGTCGAACTCGGGGTTCGAGTAGCGGGCGCGGTTGAAGGCGCCTTTGCCGGCGTCCTTGTCGTAGGTCGCCAGCACATTGGTCAGGGCGTTGGCCGAGTTGCTGTTGCTGTTGCCGAAGCTGAAGATGAAGGCGCTGTACTCCTGCTTCGAGGCGGCGCCGGCATAGACGTTGTAGGGCTGGGTGACCACGCCGTTGATCTTCAGCCCGCCGCGCGCCAGCATCTGGCCGATCGCCTGGGCGATGTCGGCGTCGCCGGCGAAGCGGTCGTTCGAGGAATGCACCGTCAGCCCGAAGCCGTCGCCATAGCCGGAATCGGCCAGCAAGGCCTTGGCCCCGGCGGCATCATAGGCCTCCGGCTTCACGTCGGTCGCGTAGCCGCCCAGCCCTTCCGGCACGATCTGCCCGGCCGCCGTGCCGGAGCCGTTCAGCAGGCGCTGGATGATCAGGTCGCGGTTGATCAGCTTCGAGACGGCAAGGCGCACCCGCTTGTCCTTCAGCGGGTTGGCCGCCAGCGGCTGGCCGTTCTTGTCGGTGACGAACGGGCTCTGGTCCCGCGCCGAATCCAGCGCCAGGTAGATCAGCCGGCCGGAGGTGGTGGAATAGACCTTGGCCTTGCCGCTGCTCTCGACCGTGGCCACGTCGTTCGGCGGCACGCCGTCGATCAGGTCGACCGACCCGGACAGCAGCGCCGCCATCCGCGCCGCGTCGTTCGAGATGAACTTGATGGTGACGTTCTCGAAGGCCGGCTTGTCGCCCCAGTAATGCGAGTTCGGCGCCAGCACCAGCCGGTCGCCCGGCACCCATTGCTTGAACACATAGGGCCCGGTGCCGATGGCGGCGGCGCCGGAGTTGAAGTCGCTGGTGGCCTTCCCGTCCGATGCCTTCTTCGAGACGATGTAGACGAGGCCGACCTGCTCGATGAATTGCGGCGTCGGCGCCTTGGTGGTGAAGCGGATGGTCAGCGGGTCGACCGCGGTCATGGCGGCGATGCTGCCGACCGCGCCAGTGAAGGGGGCCGGGCTGTTCGGCACCGATTTGGCACGGTCGAGCGAGAAGATCACGTCCTCCGCCGTCAGGTCCGAGCCATCGCTGAACTTGACGCCGGGGCGCAGCTTGACCTCCCAGGTCGTCGGGTCGACCGAGGTCCAGGACAGGGCCAGCGCCGGCTGCACCTGCAGGTTCTCGTCGGTCTGCACCAGCCGGTCGAACATGTGCTGCGCGATCGACTGGTTGTTGCCGGTGCGCGAGAATTGCGGGTCGATGGCGGAGGGCTCGGTCGCCGTGCCGATGGTCAGGTCGGCGGCCCAGGCGGCGCCGAAGCTCGCGGCGCTCAGCGCCAGGGCCAGGGCGACGCCGCCCAGGGTCTTCCGCATCATCGACATCGTGCTCTCCTCTGTTCGGTTTCGGGCGCGTTCAGCGCCTCAGATCAGGTGGCAGGCGGCCTGGTGGCCGGGCGCGACCGGGCGCAGCGCCGGCCGCTCGGTGCGGCAGCGGTCGGTCGCCATCGGGCAGCGCGGGTGGAAATGGCAGCCGCTGGGCGGATGCAGCGGCGACGGGATCTCGCCCTTGATCGTCTCGAATTTGCGCTTGCGGTTGCTGAGCCGCGGCACCTCGTTCAGCAGCGCCACGGTGTAGGGATGCAGCGGCCGGTCGAACAGCTCGGCGGTCGCCGCGGTCTCGACCACCCGGCCGAGATACATGATCACCACCCGGTCGCTGATATGCTCGACCACGCCGAGGTCGTGGCTGATGAACAGGTAGGTCAGGCCGAGATCCTGCCGCAGCTCCAGGAACAGGTTCAGGATCTGCGCCTGGATCGAGACGTCGAGCGCGGCGATGGATTCGTCGCAGACCAGGAAGTCCGGCTTCACCGCCAGGGCCCGGGCGATGCCGATGCGCTGGCGCTGGCCGCCGGAGAACTGGTGCGGGAAGCGGTCGCGATAGGCCGGGTCCAGCCCGACCCGGCGCATCACCTCCTGGACATAGCCGTCGGCCTCGCGCCGCCGCACCAGCCCATGCACCCGCGGCGCCTCGCCGATGATGTCGCGCACCCGCTTGCGCGGGTTCAGCGAGGCGAAGGGGTCCTGGAAGATCATCTGCGCCTTCAGCCGGGCGTCATGCGCCGCGTCGCCGGCCAGCCCGTCGACGTCCCGGCCGCGCCAGCGGATCGCGCCGTCGCTCTTCGGCAGGATGCCGGCCATCATCCGGCCCAGCGTGGACTTGCCGCAGCCGGATTCGCCGACCAGCCCGACCACCTCGCCCGGCGCCACCGCCAGGTCGACGCCGTCGACGGCGTGCACCGTCCGCTCCTCGACCTTGGCGCCGAGGAAGCGCGCCGTCTTCTCGGCATAGTCCAGGCGCTTGCTGAAGCGCTTGCCCAGGCCGGCGGCCTCGATCAGGGGGGCCGCGGTCATGGACGGGTCTCCAACTGCGGGTGGAAGCAGCGGAAGGCGCGGTCGCCCCGCCGGGTCGTCTCCGGCGCCGCCAAGCAGGCCTCGCTGGCGTGGTTGCAGCGCGGACGGAAGGCGCAGCCCTCGGGCAGCGACAGCGGCGACGGCGCCATGCCGGGGATCTGGAACAGGTTCGCGCCGCGCGGCCGGTCGCCGGGCACCGAGCCGATCAGCCCGATGGTGTAGGGATGCGCCGGCCGGTCGATCACCTCGTCGACCGTGCCGGTCTCGACCACCCGGCCGGCATACATGACGCAGATCCGGTCGGCCAGGGCGGCGACCACCGCCAGGTCGTGGCTGACCCAGATCAATGCCGTACCGGTCTCGCGGCACAGGGTCTGCACCTGGGCCAGGATCTGGGCCTGGATGGTGACATCCAGCGCCGTGGTCGGCTCGTCGGCGATGATCAGGTCCGGCTTGTGTAGAAGGGCGATGGCGATCGCCACGCGCTGGCGCATGCCGCCGGAGAACTGGTGCGGATAGGCCTTCAGCCGCTCCTCCGGCGACGGGATGCCGACCCGGCCCAGCGCGTCGCGGCAACGGGCCACGGCTTCGGCCCGCGACACCCGCTCATGCGCCTGGATGGTCTCGACCATCTGGGTCTCGACCCGCAGCACCGGGTTCAGGGTCATCATCGGGTCCTGGAAGATCATGGCGATGCGGTTGCCGCGCAGCTGCCGCAGCCGCTCCGCCGGCAGCGCCGCCAAGTCCTCGCCCTTGAAGAGAATCCGGCCGCCGACCACCCGGCCCGGCGGGTCGACCAGGCCGAGGATGGAGAAGCCGGTGATCGACTTGCCGGAGCCGGATTCGCCGACGAGGCCCAGCACCTCGCCGCGGTCGACCCGGAAGCTCACCCCGTCGACGGCGCGCACTACCCCGGCCTTGGTGAAGAAATGCGTCTGCAGGTTCTCGACGCTGAGCGTGGGGGCGGTCATCGGCCTGGACGCCAATTGGGGGCCCTCACTTCTGCAGCCGGGGGTTCAGCGCCTCGCGCAGGCGGTCGCCGACGATGTTGATCGAGAAGATCAGCGCCAGCAGCAGCAGGCCCGGGAACACGCTGATCCAGTACAGCCCGGCCAACAGCACCTGGTAGCCGTTGGCGATCAAGAGGCCGAGCGACGGCTCGGTGATCGGCAGGCCGATGCCGAGGAAGCTCAAGGTCGCCTCGGCGGCGATGGCATGGGCCACCTGGATGGTGCCGATCACGATCACCGGCGGCAGGCAGTTCGGCAGCAGATGGCTGAACAGGATGCGCGCCTTGCTCAAGCCCAGGCATTGCGCCGCCTCGACATACTCCTTGCCGCGCTCGACCAGCGCCGCGGCACGGACGGCGCGGGCGAAATAGGCCCATTGCACCACCACCAGGGCCAGGATGACCTTGCCCACCCCCTGCCCCAGCACGGCCAGCATCATCAGCGCCACCAGGATGGTGGGGAAGCCCAGCATCAGGTCGACGACGCGCATGACCAGCGTGTCGATCCTGCCGCCGAAATATGCGGCCACCAGCCCCAGCGTGGTGCCGACGGCCAGCGCGAAGACCCCGGACAGCACGCCGACGCTGAGGCTGGTGCGCAGCCCGTACAGCATGGCCGAGACCATGTCGCGGCCCTGGGCGTCGGTGCCCAGCCAGTAGGTCCAGCCGTCCATGCTTTCGCTGCCCGGCGGCAGGCGGCCATCCATGATGCTGAGCGAGGCGAGGTCGTAGGGATCCTGCGGCGCGATCCACGGCGCCAGGATGGCGACCGCGACCAGCACCAGGCAGGCGATGGCGGCCAGGGTGGCGGCCTTGCTGTCCAGGATGCCGCGCAGGGCCTGGGCCAGGATGCCGTCGCCGAGCAGCGGCTTGCGGGGGATCACGGCGTCGCTCATGCGTCGGACAGCCGGACGCGGGGGTCGAGCACCGAGTACAGGATGTCGACCACCAGGTTGATGACGATGAACATGGCGACCACGATCAGCAGGTAGGCGATGATCACCGGCCGGTCGAGCCGCATGATGCTGTCGATGATCAGCTTGCCGACGCCGGGCCAGGCGAAGATGGTCTCGGTCACCGTGGCGAAGGCGATCAGCCCTCCGAACTCCATGCCGACCACGGTGACGATCGGGATCAGGATGGTCTTCAGCACATGCACGAAGATCACCCGCCGCTCGGTCAGCCCCTTGGCCCGGGCGAATTTGACGAAGTCCAGCGGCAGGGTCTCGCGCATGCCGCTGCGGGTCAGGCGGATGATCAGCGAGACGTTGAACAGCGACAGGTTGATCGCCGGCAGGATCAGGTGGGTCAGCCCGTCCCAGCTGGCGAGGCTGGTGTGCAGGCCCAGCACCTCGCCGGTGGCGCCGCGCCCGGTCGAGGGCAGCCAGCCGAGCATGACCGAGAAGATCATGATCAGCATCATCCCCTGCCAGAAGCTGGGCAGGCTGAAGCCGAGGATCGACCCCGTCATCACCGTGCGGTCGAAGCCGCTGCCGGCCTTGAGGCCCGACAGCACGCCGAGCGGGATGCCGACCACCAGCGACAGCATGAGGGCGATGAACGCCAGCTCCAGCGTCGCCGGCAGCCGCTCGAAGATCAGGCTGATCGAGGGCTGGTTGAACACGAAGGACCGGCCGAGATCGCCGTGCAGCGCGTTGCCGAGGAAGGTCAGGTATTGCCGCCACAGCGGCTGGTCGAGGCCGAGCGACTGGACCGCCTGGGCGATCTCGGCCTGCGAGGCGTCGGCCGGCACCAGGATCTCGATCGGGTTGCCGATGGCATAGACGCCGAGGAAGACGAGGACGGAGGTGACCAGCAGCACGAAGCCGCTCTGCACCAGCCGGCGGATGATGAAGACGGTCATGGCCGGCCTGGCGCCCCGGCGCGCGAATCCCGCATCTGCGTCCCTGTTCGCTTATGATGGGCCGAGCCGGGCGGACCCGGCGTGGCGAGGGGGACGTTAGGCGTGGGAGAGAACAGCCCGCAACATCATGCGGAATCCGCATCGGGCTATGCGCATTTCATGCGCGGCGGCGGCCCGGATGGGTGCTTCGTGTCGCGGATATCGGCGCTGCCGGCATGAACGTCAAGCAGCTCGAGGCCTTCAAGGCGATCATGCGCAGCGGTTCCACCACCGCCGCCGCGGCCCGGCTGGACCTGTCGCAATCGGCGGTCAGCCGCCTCTTGACCCAGCTGGAGGCCGAGCTGGGGCTGGAGCTGTTCGCCCGCGAGAAGGGCCGGCTGATCCCGACACCGGAGGCGGTCGGCCTGCTCGATTCGGTCGAGGACGCGGTCGACGGGGTGCAGCGGGTGCAGCATGTGGCGGAGGCGCTGCGGACCGGCAATTCCGACCAGATCCTGCTGCGCATCGGCGTGCCGCACAGCATGTCGCAGACCATCCTGCCGCTGATCGTCGAGGAGTTCCTGCGCGACCACGGCAATGTCGCGCTGGAGATCCTGTCCGGCGCCTATCACGAGACCGAGCGCGCAGTGCTGACCCGCCAGGCCGATCTCGGCTTCGTCCGGCTGCCGACCGGCGAGGCCGGGATGGACACGATCGCGATCGCCCGCACCACCAGCGTCTGCGTCATGCCAGAGGGGCACCGGCTGGCGGAGAAGGCGGTGGTGTCGGTCGAGGATCTGGAGGGCGAGCCGCTGGTGCTGCTGGGCCGGCAGCGCCCGGCGCGGGCGGAGATGGACCAGATGTTCCGGCGCGTCCATTTCCGGCCGCGGGTGCGGGTCGAGACCCATTCGGTCGGCTCGGCCTGCGCCTTCGCCGCGCAGGGGCTGGGCGTGACCATCGTCAACGCGCTGATGGCCAGCCATTTCCGCGACCTGCCGATCGCCATCCGGCCGTTCCGGCCGCTGCTGTGGAACGAGTTCGGCCTGGCCTTCGCCGCCGGCCAGCCCCGCTCCCGCGCCGCCGACCGCTTCGCCGAGCATTTCCGCCGCCGCCTGCTCGAGATGCTGCGCGGGCTGGAGGCGGAGTTCCGGCCGGAGGCGGGATAGGGGCGGGATTGCTGGCCCCTTTCAGAATTCCCTAGGGTCAGGACTCAATCAGCTTGACCGCAGCGACCGCTTTCGACCGAGGCTGTGTAAAAACGTGTCGTTGCCTTCGAAGCGAGCAACATTGGAACCGAGATGGTCGCCTCGATCGGCAGGAACGAATCCCACGTCCTTCGGCCTTGAATCAATGTTTCGCGCAGCGCCCATAGTTCGGAGTTTTCACACGGCCTGGACCCATTTCGGACCTTTCTCCTGATCAGCTTGATCCAATCATCCAACTGGTTGAAACTGAGATGGTGGGCGCTTGCCTTGAATGTCACGCCAGCGGAAGCCTGCTCTGACCATGTTTGCTGATCACGACGCCTACATAGCTGAGGCTCCTAAAGACCTCCGCCCTCTGCTGGTTCGATTGCGCGCTCAACTTGCGCGCGCGCTGCCTGACGCCGAAGAAGTCATCGCCTATAAAATGCCAGGGTTCAGGATCGGACAATCCATCATCGCGGGTTATGCAGCGTTCAGTAAGCAATGCGGCCTCTATCTATCTCCTTCCGCCATCAAATCGCATGCCGACGACATTGCCGCGGCCGGGCTCAAGTCTACCAAGACTGGCGTCACCTTCTCGCCGAGCCAGCCAATTCCTGAAGGGCTCGTTAAGAAACTCGCCCTGGCTTCTAGAAGGGATCAAAATCTCTGAGCGGGTCGATTCGGCATAGTCGTTTTGTCGATCCTTGACGCGATTGATTAGCACCAGAAAGCGATGACGGCGGCGAGCGCCACGGCTGGGGCGAAGTCGACCGCGAGCTTGTCATATCGAGTGGCCACACGCCGGAAGTCCTTCAAGCGACAGAACGCGGCCTCGATGCGCCAGCGGTCCCGATAGCGCCGTGCATCGTGCGCGATCGGGCGCTTGCCTGAGCGGGTGCTCGGGATCACGGGCGTGGTGCGGGCCGCCCTCAGGTGGCGTCGGAGGTGGTTGGCGTCGTAACCTCGATCCGCGACGAGTCGCTTGAGGCGGCACAGCGGCGTGGGATGGCTCGCAATGACGGCGAGGGGTGAGCGGCGCCTACCCGTGCTCCGATGTCTTGGTCAGGTAAGGCGCCAGATTGGCCGGGACCGGGATCACGGCGAGGGTCTTGAGGCGGGCGACGGCGCGGCGTTCGGCGGCCTGGAGATGCGTCTCCAGCACCGCGGCGGCCGCCGGCCAGGCCTCCTGCGCCAAGAGCTCCAGCACCAGGCGATGCTCGGTCAGGATCGGCTGGTCGTCGGCGATGCCGAGCGAGCGGGTGAAGGCGTGGGTGGCCAGCAGCGGCAGCTGGTTGTGGCGCAGCGCGTCGGCCAGCCGGGCGTTCGGCGTCGCCAGCACGCAGCGGACATGCAAATCCTCCTCGATCGAATCCATGGTCTCGGGCGGCGGCCGCGGCCCTGCCGCCTCGGCCCGGCGCAGCCGGGCCAGCATCGCCTCGACCTCGCCAGGCGGCAGCGACGGCGCGGCGCTGACCAGGGCCGGCGGCTCGAGCAGCCGGCGCATCTCGTAGAGCTCGCGGATCGCCCGGGCGGTCAGCGGTCCCGCGATCCAGTGCGAGCTGGCGTTCTTCTCGATCAGCCCGCGCTCCTGCAGCCGGCCCAGCACGTCGCGCACCACGGTGCGGCTGACGCCAAAATGGTCGGCCATCTCGGCCTCGACGATGCGGTAGCGGCCGAACACCAGGCAGGAGGCGATCTGCCGCTCGGCGGTGGCGTAGATCCGCTCCCAGGACGCGCGGGACTGCTGCGCCTCGTCGATCTCCTCCGCCGCGTCCAGGCCGAAGCCGCGGATGTCGGCGCGTAACGGCGCGACGCTGGCGGCTTCGGGCCCGACCAGGAAGCCGCGGCCCTCGAAGCGGTGGATCAGCCCGTCCGCCTCCAACCGCGCCAGCGCCCGCTGCACCGGGGCGCGGCTGGTCTGGAAGACCTCGGCGATCGGGCCCTCCAGCAGAACCAGCCCGGCCGGCAGCCGCCCGGCGCCGATCGACGACCGCAGCGCACGCTCGACGATCTCGTAGAGCCGCGGCGGGGACGCGTTCGTCGCCGTGTCCGTCATGTCCTGCAGCAGCGTTCCGCCCGTCCCGGTGATCCCTGTCCTCTGATGGCCCCCGCGGCGCCCCGGCGCAAGAGCCCGCTGCCCATCGCGCAGGCAACGGCGTCCAGAAAATGACTATCGCATACCCAAAGCGCCACGCTGGGTCTCAGAGCCTGCTTGAAACTTGGACAAACAAGCCTATCGAGGCTGATAGGAACCAAATCGCGCGACATGGCGAAGCTTTCAGTCACCACAAAAAGACTATTGCATACCAAAATCATTTTTGACTAGGCTTCCCGAGCCTCGCATCGAAACCGCGCAGCGGCGACGCCGAACGACGCGGACGGGATGGCGGGGCTCAGGGCACGGCTTGGGAGATTCGGGGACGCATGACTCTGCTCCTGGAACTGAGCGGCATCGCCAAGGCCTATGGCGGCGCGCCGGCGCTGAGCGACCTGTCGCTGGCGGTCGGCGCGGGCGAATACCTGTCCATCCTCGGCCCCAGCGGCTCGGGCAAATCGACCATGCTGCGGGTCGTCGCCGGCTTCGAGACGCCGGATGACGGCGATGTGCGGCTGGAAGGAAGATCGATCCTGTCGACACCGGCGCATGAGCGCGGCATCGGCTTCGTGTTCCAGGGCTTCGCCCTGTTCCCGCACATGACCGTATTCGACAACGTCGCCTACGGCCTGCGCCACCGCAGCCGCGGCCCGGTGGCCGACGAGGCGGAGGTCCGCCGCCGGGTCGGCGAGGCGCTGGAGCTGCTGGGCCTGACCGGCCTGGGCGCCCGGGCGGTCAGCCAGATCTCCGGCGGCCAGAAGCAGCGCGTCGCCCTGGCCCGCACCCTGGTCACCGACCCGAAGATCGTACTGCTGGACGAGCCGCTGGGCGCGCTCGACGCCAATCTGCGCGAGCGGATGATGATCGAGCTGAAGCGCATCCAGGCCCAGCTCGGCGGCACCTTCCTGCATGTCACCGGCAATGAGCAGGAGGCGCTGGCGATGGGCCACCGCACCGCCGTGCTGGACCGCGGCCGGATCGCCGAGATCAGCCCGCCGCAGACGCTGTACAACCGGCCCGGCTCGGTCCGGGTCGCCCGCTTCCTGAACTGCTACAACATCTTCGAGGGCATTGTCGGCGACGGCGCCTTCCGCTTCGCCGAGGCCGCCCTGCCGCTGCCGGGCGAATCCACCGCGGGCGCCGCCGCCTACTGCATCCGCGCCGACAAGGTGACGGTCGCGGAGGAGACGGAGCCGGCGGCGCCGGGCGAGGCGGCCCTGCCCGGCCGCTTCATCGCCAGCGAATATTCCGGCGCCCGGGTGACCTATCTGTTCGACGTCGCCGGCAGCCGGCCGGTCGAGGTCGAATATCATCTGAGCCACCGCCGACCGGGGAGCTTCGACGCCGGGCGCCGCTATGCGCTGCGCTGGCCGGCGGCGGATGCCCTCGTGTTCCGCGAGGGGCGGCGATGAGCGCCGGAGCGGAGATCATGACCGAGGCCGCACCGGCCCCGGTTCCAAGGCGACGCACCGGGCGGCGGGTCGCGGCGCTGCTGGCGGCGCCGGGGGCCTTGTGGATGACCGCGTTCCTGGTCGTCCCGATCGCGATGATGGTCTATGTCAGCTTCTGGACCCAGAAGACCTTCACCATCGAGCCGACGCTGACCCTGCAGAACTGGGGCACCTTCTTCGGCACCTCGACCTATCTGTCGGCGCTGTGGACCACGGTCCGGATCTGGCTGATCGTGCTGGCGACGACCCTGGCGCTGGGCTATCCGGTCGCGCTGTATATCGGCCTGTTCGTCCGCAACAAGACGGTCCAGACCATCCTGCTGGTGGTCTGCGTCGTGCCGTTCTGGACCTCGTTCCTGATCCGGGTGCTGGCCTGGCGCCCGATGCTGGGCACCGAGGGCGCGGTCAACATCCTGCTGATGAAGCTGGGCGTGGTGTCGGAGCCGGTGGCGGGCCTGCTGTTCACCGAGCTCAGCGTCGTCATCGGCATGACCCAGATCTACGTCGTGTTCATGGTCGGGCCGATCGCCTTCATGCTGTCGCGGATCGAGCCGAGCCTGATCGAGGCCGCGCGGGACCTGGGCGCCGGCACCGGCCGCATCTTCCGCACCGTGATCCTGCCGCTGAGCCTGCCCGGCGTGATCGTCGGCGCGATCTTCGTGTCGGTCATGGTGCTGGGCGAGTTCGCCACCGCGGCCGCCCTGTCCGGCCGCAAGGTCAACCTGCTGGGCAACATCATCGTCACCCAGGTCGGGTCGCTGAAATGGGCCTTCGCCGCCGTGGTCGGCGTGATCCTGACCGTGGTGATGGGCATCGTCGTCGCCGGGCTGCTGCGCCTGGTCGACCTGCGGAAGGAGCTGTAGGCCATGCAGGGGCAGCCGCTTCTCCGCACCGCGCTGATGGCCTTCACGGCGCTGTTCATCGTGTTCCTGTACGGCCCGCTGGCGGTGCTGGCGACGCTGAGCTTCCAGTCGGGGCCCGAGGGCGGGCCGCAATTCCCGATCATCGAGTGGTCGACCTACTGGTACCAGCACCTGTTCGGCTGGGCGCCGCCGTCCCGCGTGGCGCCGCTGGCGATCGGCGACGCGCTGGTCCGGTCCCTGACCCTCGCCTTCATGACCATGGTGGTGGCCACGGTGCTGGGCACCCTGTCGGCCCAGGCCTTCCGGTCGCGCTTCCGCGGCTCCGGCATCGTCTTCTACCTGATCGTGCTGGGCATGATGGTGCCGGGCGTGCTGGTCGGGCTCGGCGTCGCGCTGGTCGCCAACGAGCTGGGCATTCCGCGGGCGTGGTGGGGGACGTCCTTCGTCACCCATGTGGTCTACACCTTCCCCTTCGCCTTCCTGGTCATGCTGGCGATCTTCAACCGCTTCGACCGGTCGATCGAGGAGGCGTCCTGGAGCCTGGGCGTCAGCCCGATCCGCACCTTCCGCAAGATCACCTTCCCGCTGATCTTCCCGGGGGTGCTGAGCGCGATGCTGTTCGCCTTCACCCTGAGCTACGACGAGTTCCCGCGCACCCTGTTCACCGCCGGCGGCGGCCAGACCCTGCCGCTGACGATCTACGGCACCTTCTCGGTCGAGATCCATCCGAACATCTTCGCCTTCGGGGTGCTGACCACCCTGTTCTCCTTCGCCCTCCTGGCCGTCTACGGGATCCTGATGACGCTGTCGGTCCGCCGGGCCAAGCGCATGGCGATCCAGGAGGAGCTGCGATGAGGGCGCTGGCCGACCACACCGCCATCGTCACCGGCGCCGCTGGCGGCATCGGCAAGGCGATCGCCGAGCGGCTGGCGGCGGCGGGCGCCGCGGTGCTGATCGCCGACCTGCATGCCGACCGGGCCGAGGCCGTCGCGGCGACCTTGCGCGCTGCCGGAGGTCGGGCCGAGGCGGTCGGCGCCGATGTCTCAGACGCCGATGCGGTGGAGCGCATCTTCGCGGCCGGTCGCGACGCGTTCGGCGACTGCACGCTGCTGGTCAACAATGCCGGCCATGTCCACCAATCGCCCTTCGAGGCGCTGGCGGTGGCCGACTGGGACCGGATGATCGCGGTGCATCTGCGCGGCACCTTCCTGTGCTGCCGCGCCGCCCTGCCGGCGATGCTGGCGGCCGGTGACGGCGTGATCGTCAACATCGCCTCGCAGCTGGGCCAGATCGGCGGCGTCGACCTGGTGCATTACAGCGCCGCCAAGGCCGGAATCATCGGCCTGACCAAAGCGCTGGCGCGCGAGGTCAGCGCCCGCGGCGTGCGGGTCAACGCGGTGGCGCCCGGACCGATCGAGACCGAGCTGGTGCGCGCCTTGTCCGAGGAGTGGCGGGCGGCGAAGAAGGCGCAGCTGCCGCTCGGCCGCTTCGGCGCGCCGGAGGATGTGGCCGAGACCGTGGCCTTCCTCGCCTCCCCCGCCGCCGCGATCTATGTCGGCCAGACGCTGGGGCCCAATTCCGGCGACGTGATGCTGTAGGAGGAATGATGTCCCGCAAGGTTGCCCTGATCACGGGCGGCGGCATCGGCATCGGCCGGGCCACGGCCCTGGCCTTCGCCGGCGCCGGCCATCACGTGGTCGTGACCGACGTGCTGGAGGCCGAGGGCCGCGCCACCGCCAAGGCGATCGGCGATGCCGGCGGCAGCAGCGAGTTCCAGCCGCTCGACGTCACCGACACCGAGCGGGTCAACGCCGTGGTCGCCGATGTCGAGGCCCGGCACGGCGCGCTGGACGCGCTGGTCGCCAATGCCGGCATCGCCCATCGCGTGCCGCTGTCGCAGATGACCGACGCCAAATGGGACCACACCTTCGACGTCGACCTGAAGGGCATCTTCCGCGTGATCCGCGCCGCGCTGCCCGGCATGCGCACCCGCGGCCAGGGCGCCATCGTCGCCCTGTCCTCGATCATGGGCGTGGCCTATGGCTGGGACGAGCATGTCCACTACTCCGCCGCCAAATCCGGCGTGGTCGGGCTGGTGCGCGGCCTGGCGGTGGAGCTGGCGCGCAGCGGCATCCGCGTCAACGGCATCGCCCCCGGCTACATCCGCACCGCCCAGGCCCTGTCGCGCGAGCATTCGCTGGGGCCCGAGGGGCTGGAGAAGGCGGCTTCGTTCATCCCCATGGGCCGCGTCGGCGAGCCCGACGACATCGCCGACGTGGCGCTGTTCCTGGCCTCGCCGGCGGCCCGCTACATCACCGGCCAGACCATCGTCGTCGATGGCGGCCTCCTGGTCGGACGCTACTGAACACCAAGTGTTGGCGGCCCCGCAGAAGGGCCGGTTTTCGGGTGGTTTTCACGATAACGGGAGACTTCGCATGGCACAGATTCCGGCCTTGAGCCGCAGGCAGATCCTGCAGGGCACGATCGGCGCCACCGCCCTGGCGATGGGCGGCGGCACGCCCTTCCTCAACTCGCGCCGCGCCTATGCCCAGGCCGGCGCCCTGGCCAAGGAGCAGCTGCGCACCATCGGCCTGTCGGTCACGGTGCAGGACCGCATCCTGGCCGATTTCAAGACCGCCTCCGGCGTCGGCGGCACCCAGGGCACGGCGGCGACCTTCCCCGACGCCCAGACCAAGATCCTGTCCGGCGCCACCGACTACGACTGCTGGGAGACCATCGGCGAGCGGCTGCCCTCGGTGGTGATGACCAACAACGTCACCGCCATCCCGGCCGCGGGGCTGAAGAACTGGGCCAACATCCGCGACACCTTCACCAAGCCGGACCCGAAATGGGCCCGCGGCGCGCAGATCGTCGGCCAGATCTGGAAGGACGAGGCGCAGACCGAGCTGTGGATGGTGCCGGCGGTCTACAACTACGATTCCATCGGCTTCAACCCGTCGGTGCTGTCCGACGAGGAGGCCAACACCTGGACCGCGATCTTCGACCCGAAGTTCAAGGGCAAGTCCGGGCTGAACACCGACCCGCTGATCGCGCTGGGCCAGGCCATCCTGGCGATGAACTCGCTCGGCCTCTCCGCCGTCAAGAATCCCGGCAACCCGAGCCAGGCCGAGATCGACGAGGCGATGAAGTTCCTGGTGTCGAAGAAGAAGGACGGCCAGTTCCGCGCCCTGTGGGGCGATTTCGGCGAGCTGGTGAACCTGATGGCGTCGGGTGAGATGGTGGTGTGCGACGCCTGGCAGCCGGCCGTCATGGCGGTGAAGGCGCAGGGCAAGCCCTGCCGCTACGCCGTGCCGAAGGAGGGCTACCGCGCCTGGGCGATCGGTGTGTCGCTGATCGCCAGCTCGCCGAACCAGGCGGCGGTGACGGCCTATGCCGATTACTGGCTGTCCGGCCCGCCGGCGATCACGGTGTCGGAGCAGGGCTACTACTCCCCCACCACCAACATCCAGTCGGTGATGGCGCCGGAGAAATACGGCTTCTGGTACGAGGGCAAGCCCTGGGTCGGCGCGCCCGACCGCGGCATCAAGGAAGGCGACCTGCGCGACGGCGGCTCGCTGGCCACCCGCGCCGCCCATGTCGCCTACTGGCACCAGTGGCCGGACGAATACGACCACGTCACCCAGAAATGGGACGAGTTCCTGAGCGCCTGACACCGTGGACCGAGGGGACGCACAGTGACCTACGATCTCGAACTCGTGAACGTCGGCAAGACCTATCCGGACGGCACGCCGGCAGTGATCGATTTCGACCTGCGCGCGGCGAAGGGAGAGTTCATCTCCTTCGTCGGCCCCTCGGGCTGCGGCAAGACCACGACCCTGCGGATGATCGCCGGCTTCGAAGAGATCAGCGCCGGCGACGTCCTGGTGCGCGGGCGGCGGATCAACGACCTGCCGCCCGAGCGCCGCCCGACCTCGACCATCTTCCAGAACTTCGCCCTGTTCCCGCACATGACCGTGCGCCAGAACATCGAATACGGCCTGAGGGTGAAGGGCCTGCCGGCGGCGGAGCGAAGGGCCAAGGCCGACCGGATGATGCAGGTGCTGGACCTGACCGACATCGCCGACCGCCGCAGCGCCGGCCTGTCCGGCGGCCAGCGCCAGCGCACCGCCCTGGCCCGCGGCCTGGTGGTCGAGCCCGACATCCTGCTGCTGGACGAGCCGCTGGGCGCGCTCGACGCCAATCTGCGCAAGTCGATCCAGGCCGAGCTGAAGCTGCTGCAGCGCAACATCGGCATCACCTTCGTCTTCGTCACCCATGCCCAGTCCGAGGCGCTGGCGCTGTCGGACCGCATCGTGGTGATGAACCGCGGCCGGGTGGAGCAGATCAGCCCGCCCGAGGAGATCTATCGCCGGCCGCAGACCGAATTCGTGGCCCGCTTCATCGGCCGCAACACCGTGCTGCCGGGCCGGCTGGAGGCGCGGGACGGCGCCGTGGCCCGGGTCGTCACCGGCTTCGGCCCGCTGCACGGCACGCTGAACGACCCGACGCTGAAGGTCGGCGACGCCGCCGCGGTGGTGGTGCCGTCCGAGGCGATCGACGTGGTCGGCGCGGCCCAAGGCGCGGCGCTGGCCGGGCGCGGCGACACCCTGCCCGGCCGGCTGATCGGCCAGGCGGTCACCGGCCATGCGCTGCACCTGACCATCGGCCTGGCGGACGGGCGCGAGATCGGGGTCGAGAGCCATGTCGACAAATACGCCGCCGGCTGGTCGGGCGAGGAGATCGTGCTCGGCTGGCAGCCGGGCGAGGCGACGGTGATCCGGGCGGCCGCGTGACACGGCGGCGGCCCAACGAGAGGAGGAACCCCTGATGGCGAAAGAGATCCTGTGCGGCTTCGGCGTCGATGTCGACGCGGTGGCCGGGTGGCTCGGCTCCTATGGCGGCGAGGATTCGCCGGACGACATCTCGCGCGGCCTGTTCTCCGGCGAGGTCGGCAGCCCGCGCCTGCTGAAGCTGTTCGACCGGCTGGGGATCAAGACCACCTGGTTCATCCCGGGCCATTCGATCGAGACCTTCCCGGAGCAGATGAAGGCCGTCGCCGAGGCCGGGCACGAGATCGGCATCCACGGCTACAGCCACGAGAACCCGATCGCCATGACCCCGGCGCAGGAGGAGGAGGTTCTCGACAAGTGCATCGAGCTGGTGACCCAGCTGTCCGGCCGCCGGCCGACCGGCTATGTCGCGCCGTGGTGGGAGTTCAGCCAGGTCAGCAACGAGCTGCTGCTGAAGAAGGGCATCAAGTACGACCACTCGCTGATGCACAAGGACTTCGAGCCCTACTATGTCCGCGTCGGCGACAGCTGGACCAAGATCGACTTCGCGAAGAAGCCGAGCGAGTGGATGGTGCCGCTGAAGCGCGGCGTCGAGACCGACCTGATCGAGATCCCGGCCAGCTGGTACCTCGACGACCTGCCGCCGATGATGTTCATCAAGAAGTCGCCGAACAGCCACGGCTTCGTCAATCCGCGGCACATCGAGGAGATGTGGCGCGACCAGTTCGACTGGGTCTACCGTGAGTACGACTATGCCGTGTTCCCGATCACCATCCACCCGGACGTGGCCGGGCGGCCGCAGGTGCTGCTGATGCTGGAGCGGCTGTACAACCACATGATCCGCCACCCCGGCGTGCGCTTCGTCACCATGGACGAGATGGCCGACGACTTCGCCCGGCGGCACCCGCGGAAGAAGTAGCACCATGTGCGGCGTGTGCGGCGTGCTGGGCGGCGAGGAGCACTGGACGGCGGAATCCGGCCGGCCGGAGGTGTTCGGCGCCGGCCGCACCCGCCGGGCCGAGCGGCTGCACCGCGCCGCCGCCGCCAACCGGATCCTGACCCTGTTCGGGCTGCGGCTGGACGACTGGCAGGGCAGCGCCTTCGTGCTGAGCGGCCCGACCGGCCAGCGCGAGATCGTCGACGCGCTGCCGGCGGTGTGGGCGGCGGCGGCACGGATGCGGGGCCGCAGGATCGACCCGCTCGACCCCGCCCTGCTCGACCGCATCGCGGGGAGCGGGCGATGAGCGAGGCGATCCCGGTCAATGTCCTCACCGGCTTCCTGGGCAGCGGCAAGACCACGCTGCTGCGCCACATCCTGGCCGACCCGGCCTTCGCCGGCTGCGCCGTGCTGATCAACGAGTTCGGCGAGGTCGGGCTGGACCACCATCTGCTGCAGGCGGTGGACGAGGACGTGGTGCTGATGCAGAGCGGCTGCATCTGCTGCACCATCCGCGGCGATCTGGGCCGCGCCATCCGCGGCCTGTACGACCGGCGCGAGGCCGGCACCATCCCCGCCTTCGGCCGGCTGATCGTCGAGACCACCGGCCTGGCCGACCCGATCCCGGTGCTGGCGACGGTGATGAGCGAGCCGGTGATCCGGCACCATTTCCGCCTGGGCAACGTGATCGCCACGGTCGATGCGGTGAACGGCCTGGCCCAGCTGGACCGCCAGCCCGAGGCGGCGAAGCAGGCGGCGGTGGCCGACCGCATCCTGGTGACCAAGACCGACCTGGCGGCGCCCGAGGCGGTGGCGGCGCTGGAGGCTCGGCTCCGGGCGATCAACCCGGCGGTGCCGCTGTGGCGCTCCGCCAACGCCCCGCCGCCGGCCGAGGCGCTGGTCGGCGGCGACGCCTTCGACCCCGCCACCAAGCCGGCCGAGATCCGCCGCTGGTTCGACCTGGCGCGCTGGACCGGCAGCGCCGCCTGGCATCACGACCACGGCCACGACGTGAACCGCCACGACCAGAGCATCGCCGCCTTCGTGCTGGAGGTCGAGGACCGGGTCGACTGGACCGTGTTCGGCCTGTGGCTGACCCTGCTGCTGCACAGCCGCGGCGACGACGTGCTGCGGGTCAAGGGGCTGCTGCACGTCGCCGGAATCGACACCCCGGTGGTGGTCCAGGGCGCGCAGCACATCGTGCACGCGCCGAGCCATCTCGACGCCTGGCCGGACGGCGACCGGCGGTCGCGGCTGGTGTTCATCACCCGCGGCATCGCCCGGGCCGAGATCGAGCGCTCCTTCGCCGCCTTCCAGGCCGCCTTCGCCGAGACCGCGACGGTTCCGGCGTGATCCGCCCGAACGGCCCTTGCGCCGCACTGGCCAGCCGCCGGCAAATCCGCTTCTAATACGGCTTCGCCCAGGGGATGGACCATGGCCGCGGACGCAGCCGACAGCATGTTGAGCAAGCCGGGGCTGAGCAAGCCGGCGGTGCACACCGAGGGCCGGCCGCATCTGCGTGTGCTCGGCACCGAGATCACGCTGCTGGACAGCATCCGCGAACGGGCCGAGGCCGATCTGGGCATCACCATCGGCTACGAGACGCTGGATTTCCTGGGCGCGCAGCAGAAGGCGGCGACCCAGCCCGGCGCGTTCGACATCTACGACCAGTGCTTCCACAACCTCGACATCGTCTGGTTCTGGAAGGCGATCCAGCCGATCGACACCGGCCGCATCCAGCATTGGGGCGAGGTCAACGACCTGACCAAGACCGGGCGGCTGAGCGCCGACGCCATGATCGGCCGCGGCGACGCGCCGGTGAAGAAGCTGTATGTCCAGCCCGACCGGTCGCTGGGGCCGCAGCCGTCGCGCCACATCAGCATGCTGCCGGCGGTGCACAATGTCGACGCCTTCGCCTATGACCCGACCGTGGTGCCGCCGGGCCAGCCCTATGAGACCGAGAGCTGGGGCTGGCTGCTGGACGAGCGCTGGCACGGCCGGGTCGCGCTGGTCGACGAGCCGGCGATCGGCGTGTTCGACGCGGCGCTGGCGGCGCAGGCGCGCGGCGAGGCCAGCTTCGCCGATATCGGCAACATGACGCTGGCGGAGATCGACCGGCTGATCGACCTGCTGATCGCGCGCAAGCGGCAGGGGCATTTCTGCGGCTTCTGGCAGACCATGGCCGACGCCAAGCGGCTGATGGTCGACCACCGCGCGGCGATCCAGAGCAGCTGGGCCCCGGCCGCGGTCGCCCTGTCCGGCCTGGGCGTGCCGGTGCGCGAGGCGGCGCCGCGCGAGGGCTATCGCGCCTGGCATGGGGGCTTGTGCATCGCCGCGCCCCTGTCCGGCCGGGCGCTGGACGTGGCCTATGCCTATCTGAACTGGTGGCTGTCCGGCTGGCCCGGCGCGGTGATGGCCCGGCAGGGCTACTACATGTCGATTCCGAAGCGGGTGCGCCCGTTCCTGGACCCGGCCGAATGGGACTACTGGTACGAGGGCAAGCCGGCAGCCAAGGACCTGGAGGGCACCGACGGCCGGGTGGCGGTGAAGGCCGCCGCGGTGCGCTCCGGCGGCTCCTACTGGCGCCGTGCCAGCCGCATCGCGGTGTGGAACACGGTGATGGACGAGCACAATTATCTCGCCCGCCGCTGGTCGGAGCTGACGGCGGGGTGAGAGCGGGGCCAGGCCTCGACAAAAATCCCCTCACCCGGAGGCGCAAGCGCCTCCGACCTCTCCCGTAAATGGGAGAGGCAAAACACTCGGTTCGTCAGGATCAGAGGGCATGTCGCGACGGCGCGGCCCTCAGCTGCTGTCCGGCTTCGGCGGCCTGGACGGCGGAAAGCCGTCCACGGACTCGTCCGGCGGCTCGGCCCAGTCGTCCCCAGGGAGAGAGGCCGCGGCGACGCATTCCACGCGCGGGCCGGGCAGGCCGATGGTGTCGGCGGCGTCCCAGCCCTGCGGCGGAGGGGCCGAAGGCGGCATGCGGCCGATCTTGCGGCAGACCTCGCGCAGGAACTCCTCGGGCGACAGGGTGTCCAGCTGCACGTCCAGGATCTCGTCCTCGACCAGCGACTCCCACACCATCGACCGCACGCGTTCGACGTCCTCGGGCTCGTCCGGCTGGGCCACCGCCTTGGCGACGGCCTCGGCAGTCTGCTCCCGCTTCTGCCGGCGGCGCTCCTGCTCGCCCGACTCGGTCCGCTTGGCCCGGCGCATCAGGTAGTCGGCGCGGATCCGCTCGGTCATGGCGAGCGACAGCCGCACCGACCGGGAGAGCCGCGACTGCATCAGCGGGTAGTCCGGCATCTCCGACCCCCGCAGGATCTGCGACTGCTCCCGCGTGGTCGCCCGCTTGGTGGCGATGTCCAGGTCGACGATCTCGCGCAGCTTGTCCAGCGCCCACCCCGTCCATTTCATGTCGGGATCGGTCGGCTTGATCTCGTCGGAATCGGATTGCGTCTCGTCCATAGAACGTATCATGAACGAGATGCGAGAGGTTAAGCAATGAACATTGCGTGAACAACTGATGGGGAGAGCGATCAGCGCACGCGGTAGAACGGGTTCGGCAGCAGGAACGCGCGCTCCGCATGGCCGCCCTCGAGATCCGAGGGCTGATCGCCGACATTGGCAACGATCGTATAGCCCTCGCCCTCGATCGCGGCGCGCACCGGCGCCTTGAAATCCACGGCTGAGGTGAAATGCGCACCGTCCGGCACCATCGCGAGCCTGACATAGCCGCGATAGCCCGCCGCCGCGAGATTCCGCTCTGTCGCCGCGCGTTGGTTCTCAGGCCGTCCGGTGATGAAGAAGACCGCCACGTCCGTGGCCCGGGCCTGCCGGAACAATGCCAGGGTCGGCCCGATCGCCGGATCGCGCCCGAGCTGGTCCCAGGCCGCCCAGCCGCACGGTCCTTCCCCCGCCGGGTCGCACGGGCCGACGATCGGGCGTCCGAAATCGTCGCGCGTGATGATCTCCCAGTTCGACAGGGCGGTCTCGTCGATATCGAGCACCAGGGCCGGCCGGGGCACGGCGGCGGCCCGGGCGGCGAGCCAGCGCCCGGCCTCGGCGGCGATGTCGGCGACATCGCGGTCATAGGCGCCCGAGTTGTGATAGGCGAGCGCCGCGGTCCGGGCATCGCCGACATTGGCCGGCTGGCTCGCGACGGAAACGAAGGGCGATGCCGTCGGCGCCGCGTGCCGATCGGCGGCGCAGGCCGAGAGGCCCAGGCAAAGCGCGACGGCAAGGGCGGCGGGCATCGGGTTGGGACGGCGGCAAAGCGGCAGCACGGACGACCTCCCAGTGGTGGACGTGTTTCTGACCAGTCGGATCTATCCGCCGTGTCCTAGTCGGCTTTCGATGTCTTGACGATCTGGTAAAGGGCGGCGACGGCGTCGTTGAGCTTGCTGGTGCCTTCCGGCGGCTGACTGTTGGTCTGGACCGTGATCATCAGGTCCTCGGCGGCGATCCACACGTAAAGCGTCCGATAGCCGAGGGTCTCGCCCTGGTAGAACCACTGCGCGCCCAGAGGCCCCAGGATGCGGTTGCCCAATCCCAGAGAGAAGCCGGCCGGATCATCCTCGGAAACGGCGGCGATCGGCTCGCCCGTCTTCATCGAAACGAGCTGCATCCACTCCTGCTGCTGCTTCGGCGGCACCACCTTCCCGTGGAACACGGCGCGCATCCAGCGATCGACGTCACGGGCGCTGGAAATCGCGCCGCCGGCGGCTTGTGCCCAGGAGGTGCTGGCCTCACGCATGTCCCGTCCCATGATCGACAGGTTCCACGATTCCTTGCAGCCGGGCTGGTAGTCGGCGCACGCCTGGTTCTCGAAGTAGCCATGCGACAGCCGGTTGATCACCGATTCCGGGTAGGTACCGGCTTCATAGAATGTCGAATAGAGACCATGCGGCTCGATGATGAGATCATGGACGAGGTCGCGATAGTGCTTGCCGGTGGCTTTTTCGGCGATCATGCCGGCGAGGACATAGTTGGTATTGGAATAGAAATAACCGCTGTTTTCCGGAAGCTGGTTGGTCGCGCCCGGATACGCGGCGGCGACCAGCTCTTTCATCGTGAAGTCCCGCTTGGGCTGGTCCGCCCAGGCGCGGGACATCCACTCGGTCTCGGAGTAATTGGGAATGCCGCTCGTCATGTTGAGGAGGCGGCGGATGGTAACGTCCTGCCACGCCGGATACTCCGGCAGCCACTTGCCGAGCGGGTCATCGATCGAGAGTTTTCCCGCCGCTTCGAGCTTGAGGATCACCGCGACGGCGAATGACTTCGACGTGCTCCCCATCTGATAGAGGGTGTCCTGGTCAACCGGACCGGCGCCCGGGTCGCGGCCCACTTTCCCGGCGAAGGCTTCGATTGCCGGTCCGGCATCGCCGAAGCTGATATACGCGGCGATGCCGGTGACGTCTTCGATCGGCGCTCGCGCCGCCAGCCAGGCGGCGAGCGCAGCCTGGACCTTCTCGACCTGAGTCGACTCGGCCGCGAGACAGACATTGGCAGCCAGAGCCATGCCGGCTCCCAAGAGGACCGAAAGCATTCCATTCTTCATCTCGCGCTCCCGATTGTCGTTACAACGATGCTTCCGAAGGCCGCCATGTGCCGGGACACCGACAGGGGTTCAGAACCGATAGCCCAGCCGCCCCAAGCCGGCATGTGAGGCATACCCGTCGCCGACCTCGGTGCTGTACTGCAGTCGAAAGTCCCAATTCGTGCTGTTCAGCACTTCGGCGCCGACGGTGAACTTGCCCAGCACGTCCGGGATGGGTGTCGTGGCGCGGAAGCCCCGGCTGCCCGGCTGGCCGGCAAAGCGCGCTGTCGCCGCCCAGTCGCCGCTGGCGTTGAGCTCGACGCCGGCGCTCGCGAACGGGCGCAGCACCGCGGTGCCGCCGATGGGGATGCGCCGGCCCACCTCCACCGCGGGAATCGCCGTGAAGGCCGTGGCGCCCTCGGATTCGACGGCAAGGTCGAATGGGCCTGCCCCCGTCTCGGTGTAGCTGTTGCCGTGCACATA